>CAMVJQ010000030.1 GCA_947167845.1 uncultured Prevotella sp.
TTGCCCCACTGGTGTTTGAGACCAGCGCGTCTACCGATTCCGCCATCTGGGCTTGCTAACACGGCACACTCTGTTTCCAGAGCAGTTCCGCTATTTTCGGCTGCAAAATTAATATAAAAATCTGAATTGGCAAAGTTTTCTGATAAAAAAGTGAAAAATACTTGTTTATATCATTTATTTTCCGTATCTTCGCCCACAGAAAATGAACTATTAATATTCTACATGGAAAGAAACGACAACAGAAACTTCTGCGTGATACTGGCGGGAGGGCGTGGAAGGCGGTTATGGCCGTGCAGCCGTGATTTATATCCCAAACAATTTATTGATTTCTTCGGTACGGGGCGTACGCAGTTGCAGGCGACCTACGACCGCATCGTGAAACTGCTGCCAAAGGAACATATCTATGTGTGTACCTGTCGGGAATACCTCTCGATGGCATTAGAGCAACTGCCGGATGTGCCGGAGCGCAATTTCATGGTGGAGCCTATCCATCGGAACACGGCGCCGAGCGTGGCCTGGGCTGCCATGCGCATCCAGAAGATAAACCCTCAGGCCAATGTCATCATCCTGCCTTCCGACCAGATGGTGCTCAATGAGGAGGCCTTCGCCCGGAGCGTGGGTGTCGGCTTCAGTTACGTCTCGGAAAATGATGTGCTGGTCGTCATGGGCGTCAAGCCGACGAGACCGGAGCCGGGATATGGCTATATACAAGTCGGCGAGTTGAGTTGCAAGCCTGAGGTCTATGCCGTCAAGTCGTTTACGGAGAAACCGGAGCGTGAGTTCGCCAAGATGTTTATGGAGAGCGGTGAGTTCTATTGGAACACGGGCATTTTCCAGTCGAATGTGCATTACCTGCTGAAGTCGTTTGAGTATATCTTCCCGGAGGTGCTGAGAGGCCTGCGTTATAAGCGGGTGAACTACACGTATGAGGACGAGATGGCTTACGTGACTGACAACTATCCCCGCTATCCGAACCTGTCGCTCGACTATGCCATTCTGGAGCAGAGCCGTAAGGTCTATGTGATGAAGTGCGACTTCGGATGGGCTGACCTGGGGACGTGGCACGCCATCTATGAGTCGATGAGCAAGGTGACGGGTGACAATGTGGTGATAGACTCCGATGTGATGATGGAGGACTGCCACGACAATGTGGTCAAGTTGCCGAAGGGCAAGTTGGGCGTTCTCAACGGCCTGGATGGCTATATCGTGGCAGAGAAGGACAACGTGCTGCTCATCTGTAAGAAGGGCGACTCGTCGTCGCTGGTGCGGAAGTATGTGAGCGAAGTGCAGATGAAATACGGAGAAGAGTTTGTCTAAGCGACAAACTCTTCTTTGATCTTGGCGGCGATTTCCTTGAATTCCTCTTCCGTGAGTTTCAGTTTCTCGCGGCGGAAGTCCACGTCCTGTTCCGACTGCATCGGAATCAGGTGGATGTGGGCATGGGGCACCTCAAGGCCGAGTACGACCTGTGCCACCTTCCTGCAGGGGAACGCCTTGCCGATGGCCTGTGCCACCTTCTTGGCGAACACCTGGAAGCGGGCGATCTCGTCGTCGTCCATGTCGAAGATGTAGTCTACTTCGCGGCGGGGAATCACGAGGGTGTGGCCCTTCACCAGCGGATTGATGTCGAGGAAGGCATAGAACTCCTCGTTTTCTGCGCATTTGTAACTGGGTATCTCCCCAGCGGCAATCTTACTGAATATATCCATAACTATTCACTATCTACTATCCACTATTCACTATCCGACGGTGATATTGTCGATACGTAACTTGATGGTGCCGCGTGGAATCTTCACTTCCACCTCGTCGCCCACCTTGTGGTTCAGCAGCCCCTGTGCAATCGGGGTCTTGATGGATATCTTGCCCTCGCGGAGGTTGGCCTCGCTCTCACTGACGATGGTGTAGGTCATCTTGGCCTTGTTCGTCAGGTTGGTCATCTCCACCTTCGACAGGATCTGGACGGCATCCGTGCTCAGGCGGCTGGTGTCTACGACCTTAGCCTCAGAGATGGTCATCTTCAGTTGGTTGATCTTGTCCTCCAGATGGGCCTGAGCCTCCTTGGCGGCATCATACTCTGAATTCTCACTCAAGTCGCCCTTCTCTCTGGCCTCTGCGATGGCTGCTGAGGCTTTGGGGCGCTCCACGCTTTCCAGGCGTTTCAGTTCGGCTACCAGTTTGTCGTAGCCTTCTTGTGACATGTAAGCCATATTGTTTTCTTTTTAATATTTATAATTCAATCTACCCTGGACGGACAAAAAACAAAAGAATCCCGACAAATCGCCGTGTCGGAATCCTTGATGTTATCATGTCTTTATCCTTACTTTTCAGGTTGCAAAGTTAGGCATTATTTTCGAATCGGCCAAATTTCGCGGCTTAAAAAAGATGTCATTTGTTAAAAATCTGCAATTTCCATAACCTGCTGAGGCCGAAATAGATGATGATGGCCGAGATCCAACCGCCGAAGACGTCGATGGCATAATGGGCTTGTATATAGACCGTTGCAAAGCACATCAGCGTGTATAAGGGCAGGATGAAGAAGAACAGCGGCTTGCAGCGACTGCGCCAGGCGAGCATCAGCAGGATGGTGGTGATGCCGACATGGCTGCTGGGGAAGGCGGCAGTAGGACATTCGCCTGCCTCATGGGCACTGGCCACGAACTTATAGAAGAATCCGTCGGCATAGCCTGGGATGGGAAGGTTGTCGCTGTGGGTGGCGAAATAGTCGCCTACATTGGGGAACACGCCGTGGGATATGTTGTCCAGGCCGGCCGCCAGATAGTAGAACTGGGGGCCTGTGACTGGCAGGAAGATGAAGATGACATAGTAGATGAAGAATGCCGAGAGGACTATGAATGCCGTGCGGTCGAACTCCTGATTGCGGAAGAACAGATAGAACAGCACGACGAGGAAGATCAGGCAGTAGTAGGAGCCGTAGCCCATGTGCATCAGTTCGCTGAACACGGGATTGGTGAACGCCTGTGAGAAGAGCAGAGCCGGCTGGCAGCCGAAGACGGCCTGCTCGTATTCGGCGAAGAGATGGTCGAGATTGGGGAAGATGCGGTTGATCTCGTAGGTGTCAGGATACCACCATGACAGCAGGAGCAACTGGAAGATGACTCTGCAGACGTGGGTGAAGTGGCAGGGTATGAGCCGGTAGACCGCCCAGAGGGCAAGTGTGGTCACCACGATGCGCCCTCTGCCCATGAGCATCGGCTCCGGGTTCTGTATCTTCGTGTAGCAGAATAGTATCACCGTCAGTGTCAGGAGCAGATACCCCAGGGTGATCCACTCCACCGTCAACAGCCCCTTGCGGGGCTTCTTCTCTATCTTAAACAGGTGCTTAAATCCAATCATGTTCCTTATACCATTTGATGGTTCGCTTGACGCCCTCTTCCAGTTTCACCTTCGGCTGGTAGCCCAGTTCGCGGATGGCGGGCTGTATGTCGCAGCGCCAGTTGCGCTGTCGCAGGATATTGTATTTGTCACGGTTGAGCACGCTGATCTTCCCTGTCAGCCTTGCCGCGTACTCCCCGCAGAAAGTGATGATGCGCAGCACCCAGAGCGGTGCCGTGATGCGGATCCACCAGGGACGCCCCAGTTGTTCGTGGACGAGGTTGCTGAACGTGGTGCTCTGATACACCTCACCGTCGCTGAGGAAGTATTTGCGGCCCACGGCTCCCCTGTCGAGTGCCAGGAAGACGGCCTGCACCACATCCTCCACATAGACGAAGGTGATGTCCTGCTGCTTGTAGCCGACGGCGAAATCCGAGTGCTGCTTGATGCTCTTGACCATCACGAAGTAGTCTTTCTCCCTTGGGCCGTACACGCCTGTAGGTCTTAATATAATATATGGTAGGGAGGTTGTGGCCAGATACTGCTCTGCCTCCAGTTTGCTCCGTCCGTATTCGGTGTTCGGCTGAGGCGTGTCGCTTTCGCGTATCTCCTCATAGGGCTGTTGCTCGCGGATGGCGCCGAAGATGCTGAGGCTGCTCAGATAGACAAAGCGCTTGAGCGGCATCCCCGTCTCCAGGATGGCATCGGCGAGGTTGCGTGTCCCTTCGGTGTTGATGCGCCGGAAGTCAGCCTTGTCAAGGCATTTCGTCACGCCGGCGGCATGCACCACGTAGTCGAAGGCCTTGCCCCGCAGTTGTTCGGTGAGTTGCTCCTTGCTCGACAGATTCAACTCGATGAAGTGGATGCGCTCATCCTTGAGCCACTCCTTCGAACTGCTCTTGCGCACGGCTGCCCAGGTTTCAAAGCCCCGCCTCAGTGCTTCCTCTACGATGAATGAGCCGATAAAACCGCTCGCTCCTGTGATTAATATCCTCATTTTGTCATATTTGGGTGCAAAGGTACGCATTTTTGGCCACAGATTGCACAGATTAACAAGGAATTAATATTAAAATCTGTAAAATCGGTGTAATCTGTGGCTATTTTTTTCTATCTTTGCAAAAACAAAGTTATCAAGTCTATGGGAAAGAACAATGATCGCAGACGGTTAGGGAAGAAGCAGGTCAGCGAACTGCTGCAGAACCTCTTCCAGCATAATCCTAACGAGACATTCTCGTTTAAGCAGATATTCAAGGCACTCAAACTGGACACGCATCCGCTGAAGATGCTCGCCATCGACGTGATGGAGGAGATGGCATGGGACGACTTCCTCTTGAAGGTCAGTGAAAACTCGTATCGGCTGAACCTGAAGACGCAGGTGCAGGAGGGCATCTTCCGCCGTAAGGTCAACGGGCGCAACTCGTTCCAGCCCGACGACGGCGGTACGCCTGTCTTCGTGGCCGAGCGCAACTCGATGTCGGCGATGAACGGCGACCGCGTGAAGGTGTCGTATATGGCCCGCCGCGACAAGCACATCAAGGAGGCGATGGTCATCGAGATCGTGAAGCGTGCCCATGATACGATAGTCGGAAAACTGCGCGTCGACAAGGACTGGGCCTTCCTGATCCCCCAGGACTCGACGTTCGTTCACGACATCATCATCCCCAAGCGCAAGTTGAAGGGCGGAAAGACCGACGACAAGGCTGTGGTGAAGGTCGTCCAGTGGCCCGATGCCGAGCATAAGAACATCATCGGCTCCGTCGTCGACATCCTTGGCCAGACTGGTGAGAACAACGCCGAGATGCATGCTATCCTCGCCCAGTATAACCTGCCGTATAGGTATCCGAAGAATGTGCAGGAGGCTGCCGAGAAGATCGATGCCGCCATCACCCAGGCTGAGATAGACCGCCGTGAGGACTTCCGTGACGTCTTCACCTGCACCATCGACCCCAAGGATGCCAAGGACTTCGACGATGCCCTTAGTATTCGGAGGTGCGAAGGCGCGGGGGCGCCTCTTTGGGAGGTAGGTGTCCACATCGCTGATGTCAGCCATTATGTGAAGGAAGGCTCTGTCATCGACAAGGAGGCCTATGCCCGCGCCACGAGCGTCTATCTCGTCGACCGCACTATCCCGATGCTGCCTGAGCGCCTCTGCAACTTCATCTGCTCGCTCCGTCCTGACGAGGAGAAACTCTGCTACAGCGTCATCTTCGTGCTCGACGAGGAGGCCAACATCAAGAAGTGGCACCTGGCGCATACGGTCATCCGCAGCGACCGCCGCTATGCCTATGAGGAGGTGCAGCAGATACTGGAGGACAATGGCGTAAAGGATGGTACAGGCGAGCCTGCGCCCCCTGCTACGAAGAAGAATCCCTATAAAGGTGAGAATGCCTCCGAACTGATCACCCTCGACGCGCTGGCCAAGAAACTGCGCGCTGCCCGCTTCAAGAACGGCTCCGTGAAGTTCGACCGCGAGGAACTCCATT
Source organism: uncultured Prevotella sp. (assembly GCA_947167845.1). GTDB lineage: Bacteria > Bacteroidota > Bacteroidia > Bacteroidales > Bacteroidaceae > Prevotella. Next base: position 5,817 of record CAMVJQ010000030.1, read on the forward strand.
TCGACATCGATGAGACGGGCAAGCCCATAAAGGCCTATTTCAAGGTGTCGAAGGATGCCAACAAACTGATAGAGGAGTTCATGCTGCTGGCCAACAAGACTGTTGCCGAGAGCATCGGCCGTGTGAAGAAGGGCGTGAAGGCCAAGACGCTGCCTTACCGTGTTCACGACCAGCCCGACCCCCAGAAACTGGAGAACCTGCGCCAGTTCGTCTCCAAGTTTGGCTACAAGGTGAAGACCAGCGGCACCAAGGGGGCCATCACCCGTTCGCTCAATGCCCTGATGGCCGATGCCGAAGGCACCCGAGAGCAGAATGCCATCGAGACGGTGGCCCTGAGGGCGATGATGAAGGCCAAGTACAGTGTCCACAATATCGGGCACTACGGCCTCGCCTTCGACTACTACACCCACTTCACCTCGCCCATCCGCCGCTATCCCGACATGATGGTTCACCGTCTGCTGACAAAGTATCAGGACGGCGCGCGCTCGGCCAACAAGGAAAAGTATGAGGAGTACTGCGAGCACTGCAGCGATATGGAACAGATCTCGCAGAATGCCGAGCGCGACTCCATCAAGTACAAGATGGTAGAGTTTATGGCTGACAAGTTGGGTAACGTCTACGACGCCCATATCTCAGGCCTCACCTCCTATGGCGTCTATGCCCAGATCGACGAGAACCACTGCGAGGGCATGATCTCCATCCGTGACCTGGGCAACGACTATTATGACTTCGATGAGAAGAACTTCGTCATCGTAGGCCGCCGTCACCATACGAAGTACCAGTTGGGCGACCCCATCCGCATCCAGGTGGCCCGTGCCAATATCGAGCGCAAGCAACTCGACTTCATACTGGCCGACGACTGAGCCCTGCGGACGGCGTAGTTGTCGACTCTCTTTCGTACCTTATACTATAACGCACGCGAGGAAATGTTAAAAATGTGACGGTACACTAAAAAAATCCCGATATTTGTTTGGCAGATATCGGGATTTTTGCTTATCTTTGCACGCTGGAATTAGAAATCCTTATCTATCACAAAATAAATGAAGCAAACAAACAGACAGACCACAAGATGCTTGATCAGTCGCTGGGCGACACAGTTGAAGATATAGCCTCGGCTATACCCTTGCTGATGTCTCTCTGACAGAACGACTGCGTCTTGTCGTGTGCTCCTTGACTTATTGCTACAACTACGTCTTGTGATAGAGACTCCATAAAGTTTCTATGAAACCCACTGGGCAGCGGCCTCGGCCTTGCCCAAATACCTCTTGCGCCCTTTTCTGCGGGGCATGCCAAAACATTCATTATTGTTTCAACCTTATTTTTATGAAAGAGAAGAAATTGAAGACGCTCCAAAGCGATTCTGTTGAAGAAGAATTCGAAAAGATTTTCCAGAAGATGATGGATGAGACTTTAGGCTCTGACGACCTTCCGGATGACTCTGACCCTGCTGACGACACCGACTCGGACTCTGCCGACTTCATGTCGGACGATGACGACTTCGACTCGGACGATGAAGATTCTGCTGATGATGACACAACCGAACCTGACCTGGACGATGCTATGACACAACTCAAGGCTATTGCGAAGAGGAGCGGATGGAAGCCGGGAGAGCGCATCCTGCCGTTTACCGTCTCAATGAGCCTCCTCGACGACGAGGCCGGCAGCCAAGGCTTCCGCGACGCTCCGGCGACGGTACGCATAGTCACCAAGGACGATGTCCTGCCCAGCCCTGACCGCTTCAAGTGCTTTGTCTACACCCACGACTACTACCCCATGTGCTCCACCGACGACGAGTGTACAGTGCATCGCGAGGACAACAGTCTGACCTACGAGATGGCCTGCAGCCGCATCTGGATGCCCGGCCTCTACGTGCTCCTGGTCAGGGATGCCGGAGGAGACGACTCCCTCGTGCGGATGGAGTTCCTGGTCGACGACTGTCTCCATGTCATTCTTGACGAGGCCTCCTATGCCCCCGTGTGCGATGCCGACGACGTGCTGACCAGTTGCACTGTCCGTTCGAGATATTGGGACTCACTGTCCGTCCTGCCCGGATTCCGCCAGATGCGGAAGAAGATTCTGGAGAATGACCGCTTCAGCGTCCTCAATGAGGTGCGGAAGGAGTTGAATGTGAAGCCGCTCAATGGCTGCTACAATTTCATCTTCTGTACACGCAACGGCGACTTGGCTTCGAGTGACATCGACGACTTCCGCTTGCAGATCGGCATTCTGCACCCGCTGGAGTATGTCGACTGCTCCACGCTCTACGATGCCGCCTGCAACAATCCTTATGAGCATCTGGGGGAACTGGTGTATTCACTCAGCGGCAAGGTGGTGTGCCTGTCGCATCTGGGCGCTCTCCTCACCACAGGCGGCAAGACCATCGTGAAGCGCATCCTTGATGAGGTCAGGAAGCAACACCCCGCCGCCCCCCTCTGGCTCTGCGGAACTATGCAGGAGGTCAAGGCTCTGCTCGATCAGTTCCCCTCCATCAAGGAGTTCTTCACCGCCGAGAGTTGGATCGTGCAGGAGCCTTACACCGACTTCGAACTGGTACAGGCCTTCTTCAGGGAGTTGGAGAAGGAGCATCTGCAGCCGACTGATGAGGTGAAGGACCTGGTGACGCAGACCATCATCAGGGGCTATAGCCAGGGCTCGCTCGTCAGTTGGTCGGTCAAGGACATCCGGCGGGTCATTACCGACGACATCCGTCCTCGCTATGTGCGCCGCATGATGGGCCATCTGGACTTCGAGACGATACCGCCGCTGTCACCTTCCGATGTCGATGTGAGCGTGTTCGCGCCTACTGCCGACACCTTCGAGCAGTGCATGGGCGAACTCACTGCGATGGTGGGGCTCGACGACGTGAAGCAGGGCATCGCTACGATGGCCAACAACACCCGCTTCTTCATCGAGCGCCGCCGCCGGGGACTGCCCACGTCGGGCCAGGTGGCCTACCACGCCATCTTCACCGGCAATCCGGGCACGGGCAAGACCACCGTCGCCCGCCAGTTGGGCCGCATCTACCATTCCCTGGGCCTCCTTTCCCGTGGCGACGTGATAGTCGCAGACCGCACGCGGCTGGTGGGCCGTTACATCGGCGAGACGGAGGAGAACATGAAGGCCGTACTCGAAGAGGCCCGTGGCAACGTGCTCTTCATCGACGAGGCCTACAATCTCTACGACGGCAGCAGTGACCGCAAGGACTTCGGCGCCCGTGTCATCGACTCGCTGCTCACCGTCCTCTCGCAGCCCGACCCTGACATGCTCATCGTCTTCGCCGGCTATGAGAAGGAGATGGACGCGATGCTCAACACCAATCCCGGACTGATGGGGCGCTTCCCCTACAAGTACAAGTTCAGTGATTACGATGCAGGGCAGTTGATGGAGATTGCCGTCCGCCTGTTCGAGCGTGATGCCTACATCCTCACCGACGAGGCCCGCAGCCTGCTGGAGAAGACCATCGCCCTGACGCTCAGTCAAGTGACCCGCAACTTCGGCAATGCCCGCTGGATGGAACAGTACATCCGCAACGGCATCATCCCCGCCATGGCCGACCGCCTGGCAGCCACCGGCAGCGATGACTACCGCCACGTTGAGGCCGACGACATTCGCAAGGCCTATGAGAAATTCAATCCCAAAGCCGTGGAACTGAAGCCCCGCCGCAAGGTGGGCTTCAGCGCCTAACCCTCTCATATAACCAATTTTTCCCCCTTCTACAGGAGGGGCATTCCTCTTTCTTTCCCCTCCTACAGGAGGGGTTAGGGGAGGTCACTATTTATTTCCCAACTATGTACAAAATTCTGAAGAAAGACAATGATCTGGCGCTCATGATCGAGCAGCAACCCATGGCCCCCGATGGCCCTATGTTTATCTACGACGGTAGCGACACAGCCCTGTTCTTCCGCGACTGGGGCTGCCATCTGCGGCTCAAAGGTCTCAGCGAACCAACCGGTTCCCTCCTGAAGGCCGCCCCCGAAATCACTGTATTCGAAGTGCTGGGTGGAGAAGTCGTCCGCCGCTACACCGCTCCCGTCCGTATCGTCCGTGATGTCAAAAGCCTGATGGCTTAGACATCACGGGTATAACGCTTGAAGATTAGAAGAAATTTGCCGAAATGTTTGGAGTATTCGCGGAAAATGCTTACTTTTGCAACGTTAACAATATTAATCACTTCATTACGCCAGTTATCTTGGGATATGGACTGTATTGGGTTAATGAAGGTAAGAAAGAAGATAATCTAAAAAGCAAAAGAAGATGAATACATTAATTGTTGTAGGATCGGTTTTGTTGATAGCAATCGGTGGTACTTTGTTTTTCAAGTATCAAGATAGGAAAATGGCGAAAGAATGACAAAGACTGCCTGGTGCCTTACTGTTTTTTTGTATACAGTTTTCTTGAATATAGGTTGTAACGTTGTAACATCGCCCTTTGTGGCAGGGCGATGTTACAACGTTACAACCTATAAATCGTTTTTTTTGTATACTCCAGTGATAATAAAAAAAATGTTCTGTTCTCTCCTTTTCCTCCAATATGAACATGAGCAACTTTTCTCCCACTGATGTCTTAGTCTTAAAGGACTTCATGGAAGCCTCTGCCATCAGTTTGATAAAGTCATCTATATTACGTGATGCAAAAATATCCACATAGATGGTATGGATATCGGGCCTTACATCCTTAAGTTCGTCAAACAAGCGTAGTATCAGTCCCGTCTTTCCCATGCGCCGCTGTGATATCAAGGTGGTGTCATACGAATTATTTTTTGATTTCACAAAATGTGTAACACAAAATGTGTAATCTCTCTGATTCCCTAATTAGGGTACAATTATTCTTGAATCTGCCAAATGCATGCTGGAATTTACAGGGCTTTCAGTTCGAACACCTGTGTGTTGTCGCTTTTCAGCCTGAGCATGATGCCCTGGTAGAGTTGCTTCGCGCTGCCGTTGAGTCCGGCATGGTCTATGGCGTTAAGGGCCTCTGCGCATTTCCCCATCTCGCCGGCTTCCCGATACAACTCTGCTTTCAGCAGGGGAGAGCCTTCGGACTGCCAGTCGAGGGCATCGATGAAGCCGAGGATGATGCGGGCTATGAAGGACTGTTCTTCCGGCGAGGGCTGTCGCTCTGCTGACACGTCTCTGTGGAAATAGTCGTTATAGGCCTGGATGAGCCAGAAGCGCACCATCGTCAGGTCCTTGCCGCTGACGTCATCGCTCTGCCCGCCGGTGAACTGCTGATAGGCCTCCTTCCACTCCGGGTACGACAGAAGGCCCCGTTCTGAGGTGTGGTCCTGGCTCTCGCGGAATCCCTGTCTGTGCGTGAAGTAGTACTTCCCGCATCCGTTGCATTTTTGTACAGGCGACACCTTTGGGAGCATGGGCGCTTCCATCTTGTTGTCCGACCAATATCTGGCACCGATGGTGTTGCCGGATATCAGTGTCATCAGTTTCTTCTCCCTGCCGCAATATGGGCAGGCTATTATTCTTGCATTGCCTGGTATCATTCCTCAAAAAATAGTTTCATTTTTACAGTTGCAAAGATAGGCAATTGTTTTATTGTCTCCAAATGTTTTGCCAATTATTATTTCCTTTTTAGTTATGTCATATTGGGGTTTTTATCGTTTTATTTGCGTGTTTCGCTAAATTGTCGTATCTTTGCCGTGCGAAATACGGCAAATGGCTCAATAAGTTTCGGCAGATAACAGCCGTGTCAAAGAATAAAAGAAAGAATACAAATGAGCAATAGCGAGAGAAAAAGGACAATGGTGTCGGTGCTGTTCATGGAGTTCAGTATCGTTTTTACGGTGTGTCTGATAGCCTCCAATATCCTTGAAACGAAGCAGATGGTATTCGGGCCGCTGCACCTGACTGGGGGCCTGCTGATTTTTCCCGTCTCCTACATCCTCAACGATGTGGTCTGTGAGGTGTGGGGCTACCGTCGTGCCGGCATCCTGATATGGACAGGCTTTATCACCAATTTCTGCTTCATGGCCATCGCGTCTCTGGCCGATGCCATCCCAGGCGCTCCCTATTGGGATAACGAGGCGGGCTTCCATGCCATCTTCGGACTGACCCCGCGCATTGCTCTGGCCTCGTTCGTGTCGTTCATTGCCGGCAGTTTCGTCAATGCATACGTGATGAGCAGAATGAAGATCTCTGACCAAGGCAGGCGTTTCCCCCTTCGAGCCATCGTCAGCACGGTATGGGGTGAAGGTGCCGACTCTCTCTTCTTCTTCCCCCTGGCATTCTATGGAGTGCTGCCCGACCATGAACTTCCCTTGATGATGCTCTCCCAACTGGTGCTGAAGACACTCTATGAGATAATCGTCCTGCCCATCACCATGCGTGTTGTCCGATGGGTGAAAGAGTATGAGGGAGCAGATGTCTACGACCACGGCGTCAATTATAATATCTTTGCCGTGTTTAAGAGGTAAGTATTTTATTACCTCCAAATGTTTGGCCGATTATTTCCTTTTAGTTATAATACTCGTCTTTCCTGCCCCCATGTGCATGTAGTGACTTAACACGGAAGACCGCGCCCCCCATGCCCCCCGTGACCTTAGGCTGATAGCACTGCTTAGCAGTTCACTGACGGGCATCACCAAGCAACCTGCTTCCCGTAAGAAAGGCTGGGCCAGCCGCTTTTCTGGAACATGGAAAGACACCCGTTCTGCCGAGGAAATCAATGAAACTGTATAATTTCTCAAGTTTTGTCATATCGTCATTTTTTTATTGTTTTTATTCCAATTATCTTGTTATTCCGAATATTTTTCTTAATTTTGCAGCAGCAATAAAACCACCAGAGTTATGACAGCTGCACAGACAGGCGCATTGAATGCCGAAATATTACGCAATTTGGGTACTCTTGCCGAGAGCGAGACCATGCTCAAGCGTGTTGCCAAGTATCTTCGTAAGTTAGTGAAGGAAAGCCAGGCTGATCCCACGCTGATGACAAAGGAGAAATTCTTTGCCCGTGTAGATGAGGCTCGTGAGGAAATCAGGCAGGGTAAAGGAAAACGCTTTTCCAATCCAGAAGAAATGAATGCTTGGCTTAACTCGCTTTGAACATGTATGACATCGTTTACTCTGAGAAAGCAGAGGAGGATTTGGCCAAGTTGCGTCGCAGTGAACCAGCAGCCTTTAAGAAAGCTGTTAAACTGCTCAACGAACTGGTATATCACCCTAGGACACGAAAAAAGCGTGATACCGCCCTTATCGATGTCCCAAGGTCCTAGGAAAACCCATCTAAAACGAAAAGTCCAGTCCACGCCTATCAGCGTAGAGATGGTACTACTTCGTGTTTTAGATGTCGATAGAATTTCCTAGGTTCAGGGACATCACCGAATAGCACAATCGCTATGTTTGTTTCCATCGAAAATCATACTGCCACCCTGCGCTCAGGGATTTCGGAGCCTCGCGAGCGAGGCCTGCACCGTCTACGGTACTCTCAGCAATACTTGGTGCAAAGATACAAGTTTTTATTGATTTCGGTGTAGTTTTCTGCAAAAAATGTTACAGGAGGTTGCATTTTCCTCGTTTTTCAGCAATGTCCGGGATAAATTGGCAGGAAAATGTCAATGCAACGGGCTCCTGTCGGGAAATAACAGGCTCCTATTTTCCGAAAACAGGCTCTTAACAACTCCCCGCCCCTATAAGGGGAGGGGTTAGGGGTGGGGTGAATCAAAAAATGTCCTATCCTATTTATAAATAGGTTGTTACCGTATTTTTCTCCTCCACCCCTAACCCCTCCTCCCAGGAGGAGGGGAGTCTTGAGAGGGGAAACTCTCCTCCCAGGAGGAGGGGAGTTGTTGGTTGGTGCTGGGGTGGAATGGACGGACGGTCAGTGCCTGACGAAGACGACGGTGCTGCCCGCTCTGTCGAGGGTGATGATGGAGTCCTTCGTCACGTTCACCAGTTTGGTGTAGCCCGTCACCTCGCCCTCTTTCCTTTCGGGCTCCTCCTTGCTGTAGAGTCCCTCTTCCGAGATGACTTTCATCACGCCCTTCTTGACGAGCGTGTCGTTCTGTATCTTCCAGGTGCCGGTGAAGATGTTGCCGTCGCGGTCGACGGCAGGCTTGCCGTCTTGGGCGGGCAGGATATAGTGCTCTCTTTCGATGACCTGGCCGCTGGCCTTGAGTTGCAGGAATATCTGATAGCGGTTGCTGACACTGTCGCCTGACACACTCTCGTAGAACCATTCGCCCACGATGTTCTGCTGCCACAGTTCCGACTGCTCGTTGCCCGACTTCTTCTGCTGGCAGGCGATGACGGCCAGCGCTGTCAGGCTGATGAGGATGATCTTTTTCATGCTTTCTGTTTCTGATTTTGTTGAGTACATTTGTAAATATGCGTGCAAAAGTACAAAAAAAGCCACAGATGGCACCGATTTTCGAGGATTAATTCTGTGAAAATCAAAAAAACTGTGAAAATCTGTGCCGTCTGTGGCTGAATATGCCTATCTTTGTAGCGCGAAAGCAGGCTCGGCGATTATGATAAGGTACACGCGGAAAGAGGAGATATGGAATGCGTCGTCTCACGGCGGCGGCATCCTGCTGGGGGTGGTGTTCGGCATCATCTTCATCGTCTGGTGCTTCCGGGCCGACAACGATTGGGCGCGGGTGGGGGTGATCCTCTATCTCTTCGGTATGCTCGGCTCGTATGTGGCCTCCACGCTCTATCACTCGATGAAGCACCACTCGAAGTGGAAGGAGCGGCTGCGGCGGTGGGACCATGCGGCTATCTACTGGCACATCGCAGGCTCCTATTCGCCGCTGACGCTGGTGGCGCTGCGCGAGCAGGGCTACTGGGGGTGGAGCCTCTTCTCGTTTGTCTGGGCCTGTGCCATAGCGGGGACTGTCGTCAGTTTCGTCCGTCTGAAGGAGCACTCCAATCTGGAGACGCTCTGCTTCGTCGGCATGGGCCTGAGTGTGCTCGTGGCCTTCAAGCCGCTGATCGACTCCGTCTCCACGGCCGCCGTCGCCTGGATCATCGCTGAGGGCGTCTGCTACATCACGGGGGCCGTCTTTTACTCCCTGAACAAGAAGAAGTACATGCACAGCGTGTTCCACTTCTTCGTCCTCGCCGGCTCCATCTGTCACATCATCGCCGTGTGGGATGTGCTGATGGAATACTTATAACATTGAAGATTGAACATTGAACATTATAATAATTCATAATTCAGGATTCATAATTCGGAATTTGTTTGGTGGTTTGGCCGAAAAGCAGTAATTTTGCACGCAAAATTTGCAAATTTAACATATTTATGGCTTATACACGTATGACCGCTGCAGAGGCTGCAGCGCTGATTAAGAATGGCGACCATATCGCCATGAGTGGTTTCACACCGGCAGGTGTGGCCAAGGCAACAACAAAGGAGTTAGCAAAGATAGCAGTGGCTGAGCACGAGGCTGGCCGCGAGTTCAAGGTGGCCATCTTCACGGGTGCCTCCACGGGACAGTCGACGGACGGCGACCTGGCCAATGCCCAGGCCATCCTGTATCGTGCTCCCTACACGACTAACCCTGACTTCCGCAAGCACGTGAACCTGGGCGAGATTCCCTACAACGACCTGCACCTGAGCCACATGGCACAGGAACTGCGCTATGGCTTCTACGGAGATGTGGACTGGGCCATCCTCGAGGTGTGCGACATCGAGGAGGCAGGCAGTGACTATCACGTCTATCTGACGGCTGCGGGAGGCATCTCTCCGACGGCGGCCCGTCTGGCCAAGCACGTCATCCTGGAACTCAACTCGTTCCACAACCCCAATGCGAAGTTCATCCACGATGTCTATGAGCCCCTCGACCCTCCTTACCGCAAGGCCATCCCCATCGAGCACGTCGGCGACCGCATCGGTAAGCCGTATGTCTCCATCCCGAAGGAGAAAGTGGCCGGTGTCGTGGAGTGCAACATCCCCGATGAGGCCCGTGCCTTCAAGGACAGCGACCCCGTGACGGACAAGATCGGCTTCCTGACGGCTGAGTTCCTCGTGGATGAGATGCACAAGGGCCGCATCCCACGCGAGTTCCTGCCCCTGCAGAGCGGTGTGGGCTCGACGGCCAACGCCATCCTCGGCGCACTGGGTGCCGACAAGCACGTGCCCGACTTCAACATTTATACGGAGGTGATTCAGAACTCTGTGATTGATATGATGCTCAGCGGCCGCGTGAAGGACGCCTCGGCCTGCTCGCTGACCGTGTCGAACGAGTGCCTGATGCAGGTCTACGACAATATGGACTATATGAAGAATCACCTGACGCTGCGCCAGAGCGAGATCTCCAACTCGCCCGAGATCATCCGCCGACTGGGCGTCATCGCCATCAATACGGCTATCGAGGCCGACCTCTATGGCAATGTGAACTCTACTCATATCAGCGGAACGAAGATGATGAACGGCATCGGCGGCAGCGGCGACTTCATCCGCAACGCCTACCTCTCTATATTTACATGTCCATCGGTGGCCAAGGGCGGCGTGATCTCTTCCATCGTGCCCTTCGTCTCTCACCAGGACAGTTCAGAGCACGACGTGAACATCATCGTGACGGAGCAGGGCATCGCCGACCTGCGCGGCAAGAGTCCTGCACAGCGTGCCGAGTGCATCATTGAGAATTGCGCTCATCCCGACTACAAGCAGTTGCTCTGGGACTATCTGAAGATTTCGAAGATGGGGCAGACGCGTCACAACCTGCCCGCTGCCTTCGCTATGCACGACACGCTGGCTCGCAAGGGCGACATGCGGCTGACGGACTTCGCCGAGTACGTGAAGTGATCTACAAGATAGCAGACAATATCCTGTCGCCCCTGGGCGAGACAACAGAGCAGAACTATCAGGCAGTGATGGCTGGTAGTTCTGCTTTAAAGCGTTATGACCATCTGTGGGATATCCCAGAACCATTCTCTGCTGCCCTGTTCTCGGACGAGCAGAACCGGAGTCTGGCGATTGACGGTCTGACGCGATTTGAGTCGTTGGTAGTGCGCTCCGTCCGTCAGGCGCTGGCTTCGGTGACTTTCGATGTGGCGGGCCGCAATGTGGCCTTCATCCTCAGTACGACCAAGGCCAATGTGGGGGCGCACGGGGGTGAGAAGGCGCAGGGGCGCGGGGGTACGAGGTGCGAGGGTGCGATAAATCCCGGTGAGAGTGCCAGGCGCATAGCGCGGGTGCTGGGGCTGACGACGACACCCGTCGTGGTGTGCAATGCCTGTGTGTCGGGCCTCTCGGCCATGATCCTCGCTTCCCGTCTGCTGGAGCAGCGACAGTATGACTATGCCGTCGTGTGCGGTGCCGACGTGCTCAGCCGTTTCGTGATGTCGGGCTTCCTGTCGCTGAAGTCGGTATCGGCATCGTCGTGCCGTCCTTTCGATATCGACCGCCAGGGGCTGAACCTGGGCGAGGCGGCGGCAACCGTCGTACTGGGCAGAGACCGTGGCGGGTGGGCGATACGGGCCGGAGCCGTCAGGAATGACGCCTTCGACATCACGGCGCCCTCGAAAAAGGGAGAGGGCGCTTTCAGGGCTTTGGAGTCAGTCATGCAGGATGTGGCGGACGACGAGTTGGCGCTCCTGAATGCCCACGGTGTCGCCACGCTGTTTATGGACCAGATGGAGTCGGTGGCCATCAGTCGGGCCGGACTGGCAGATGTGCCTGTCAATAGTCTGAAAGGTTATTTCGGCCATACGCTGGGTGCAGCCGGTGTGCTGGAGACGGTTCTGACGATGTATGCCATGGAGCGGGGCGTCGTCATTGGGACAGCCGGCTTTCAGGAACTGGGCGTGTCAGAGCACATCGAGGTGTCGGCACAGCATCAGGCTTCGGATAAACACTGTTTCATCAAGATGCTCTCTGGCTTCGGCGGCTGCAATGCAGCGCTGCTGGTTGGAGATTTTCGGGGGCGCGAAGGTACGGAGGTACGGAGGTACGAGGATAGTACCAGCTCAGAAGGTCATCTCGCCCCCCCGCGCCCCCGTACCCCCGAAAATGTCACCCATCGGGTAGTAATCACACCAACAGGTGTCACAGTGGATGGTGAGCAGATGGAATGCCAGTCCACTGGGAAGGGTCTGCTGACAGAACTCTATAAGAAAGCGGTAGGTGACTATCCCCGCTACTATAAGATGGATATGCTATGCCGGCTTGGGTTCATCGCCTCCGAACTGCTGATCAGGCAGGAGGGCATGGATGTAGGGGGGAGCGAAGTTGCGGGGGCGCGGGGGAGCGAGAATAGTTCAGAATGGCAGAATCAGCCGCAGGTCATTTCTCGCCCCTCCGTACCCCCGTACCCCCGCACCCCCGAAATCAGCCGTCCCTCCCGTGCCGTCGTGCTCTTCAACCGCTCCTCGTCGATACATGCCGATGAGGCCTATCAGGAGTCGATAAGTGATGTGGAGAACTACTATCCCAGTCCGGCCTTGTTCGTCTATACCCTGCCCAGCATCGTGACGGGCGAGATAGCCATCCGTAACGGCTATCATGGCGAGACATCGTTCTATATTCTGCCGCAGCGCGACGCAGCCCTGATGGCGCAGATACAGCAGGCCACACTGCAGGACGCGACTGTCGACAGCATGATCACAGGCTGGCTGGACTATGAGGACGAGACGCACTTTGAAGCCGAACTGTATATAATGCATAATGCATAATTAAGAGTTAAGATTTGAGAAAAAAAGAGAGGCGGCAGCAAATTCTTCATTCTTCATTCTTCATTTTTCATTAAATTTCGTAATTTTGCACCGCTAAACGTTTAGAATATGGAATCAAAACTGGTTATTTATAATACGCTGACGCGGCAGAAGGAGCGGTTTGAGCCTCTGCACGCACCGAATGTAGGCATGTATGTGTGTGGTCCGACGGTCTATGGCGACCCCCATCTGGGGCATGCCCGTCCCGCTATCACCTTCGACGTGGTGTTCCGCTATCTGAAACATCTGGGATATAAAGTAAGGTACGTGCGTAACATCACCGATGTAGGCCATCTGGAGCACGATGCCGACGAGGGTGAGGACAAGATTGCCAAGAAGGCACGGCTGGAACAGTTGGAGCCGATGGAGATTGCCCAGTACTACACCAACCGCTACCATCAGGCGATGGACGCGATGAATGTGCTGCGCCCCTCGATCGAGCCCCATGCCACAGGCCACATCATCGAGCAGCAGCAACTGGTACAGCAAATTCTGGACCGTGGCTTCGCCTATGAGTCGAACGGGAGTATCTATTTCGACATCGAAGCCTATAATAAGAAGTATAAGTACGGCATCCTTTCCGGTCGCTCATTGGAGAATATCAAGGATGCCAGCCGTGAACTCGACGGGGTGGGCGAGAAGCGCCATCAGGCCGACTTCGCCCTGTGGAAGAAGGCGCAGCCCGAGCATATCATGCGATGGCCAAGTCCCTGGAGCGACGGTTTCCCAGGCTGGCACTGTGAGTGTACGGCGATGGGACGTAAGTATCTGGGCGAGGAGTTCGATATCCACGGTGGTGGGATGGACCTCGTGTTCCCCCACCATGAGTGTGAGATAGCCCAGGCCGTCGGCTCGATGGGGCATCAGGCCGTGAAGTACTGGATGCACAACAACATGATCACCATCAACGGTCAGAAGATGGGTAAGTCGCTTGGTAACTTTATTACCCTGGAGCAGTTCTTCACGGGCAACCACGAGAAGTTGGAGAAGGCCTACTCGCCGATGACCATCCGCTTCTTCATCCTCTCCGCCCACTATCGCGGCACGGTGGACTTCTCAAACGAGGCCCTGCTGGCTGCGGAGAAGGGACTGGAGAAACTGCTGAACGCCATCGCCGATCTCGACCGGATTAACCCCACCCCGACCCCTCCCCTAAAAGGGGCTGGGAATGCTAATGGGTGCGACCCCGAGACGGAGCGCATCGTCAAAGCCCTCCGTCAGAAGTGCTACGACGCGATGAACGACGACTTCGCCACGCCGCAGGTAATCAGCCATCTGTTTGAGGCCGCGACGGTGGTGAACAGACTCATCGACCATAAGGCCACCATCTGTGCCGACTGTCTGAAGGAACTCAAGGAGACGATGCGCCTCTTTGCCTTCGACATACTTGGTTTGACTGCCGCTCAGGCAGCGGGCACTAACGAGGCCCGTGAGGAAGCCTTCGGCAAGGTGGTCGACATGGTGCTTGAACTCCGCGCGAAGGCCAAGGCCGACAAGGACTGGGCCACCAGCGACAAGATACGTGACGAACTCGCCGCTGCCGGTTTCGAGGTGAAGGACACTAAGGACGGTGTCACCTGGAAACTGAACAAGTGATCTGGAATCGCGATGCGACGGGGTCCTCTTCTGGTGATTCTGCTTCTGCTGTCCCTCCTGGCTTTTGGTCAGGCGGGGCAGTTCATTCCGTCGGAGCGCTTCTCCAGCGGACTTATCAATGACATCTGCCAGGACAAATACGGTTACATCTGGATAGCGACGGAAAACGGGCTGAACAAGTTCGACGGCTATCGCTTTACGACCTATCTTTCACACCCCGATGACACGACGACGCTGAAAAGCAACATCGTGACCAGCCTCTATTGCGACAGGAAAGGGCAGTTGTGGGTGGGCTGCCGCCTGGGGCTCTCGCGCTACAACTACGCCACCGACCGTTTCGAGCATTGCGTCTTCCCCTCGTCAGCCTCCCCGCGTGTGAACCCTATCCTGGAGCGGAAGAATGGCGAGTTCCTGGTGGGCACATCAGGCCGGGGGCTCTATGTGCTCTCGGGCGATATTCCCTCCGCTGACGCTTCGTCTACCCGTAGCCTTTTGCTGGAGAAGGTGCCCGACGGCTATACCTCAGCGTCTGGCAACTGGTATTTCAACCAGATGATAGAGGATAGCAAGGGCCGCTTTTGGAAGTGCGGCTATGGCGAGGAGGTGACGATGCGCGATGCGGCAGGCGTACACCAGTTCTTTATCCGGCAGGGCATTGTGGTGAGGATGGTGGAGTCGGAAGGCGACATCCTGGTGATCTGCCAGCACGGCATCTGCCGCTATTATGGCGGGCAGATGGCTGACGCCGGCATCGACCTGTCGGCACTTGGCAGTGATGATGTCGTCATCAGCAGTGCGTTCCAGAGCAGCAGTGGACATATATATATAGGTACGCGAGGCGACGGCCTCTTCGTGCTGGAGAAGGGCAGCCGACGGCTGGAGCGGGTGGAGTGCAGCCTGAACGGCATGGACCTGAACACGGCGAAGATCTGGTGCATCCGCGAGGACAGTCACGGCAATCTCTGGCTCGGGTGTCAGTCGAAAGGGCTGGTGATGATTCCCCGTGTCCAGCCGCAGTTCTCGTCGTGGAGTTTCTCTTCGCAAGGCTATCGCATCAGTTCCACGGTGACCTCGGTCTGTGAAGGCGATCAGGGTGTCGTCTGGGCCGTCGTCCAGGGCAGTGGCGTCTATGGTTTCAACAAGAGCGGCCATATCGTGGCCCATCCGGCTTCGCCCCCGTCGTCGGAGTTTATGTATCGCGACAAGAAGGGTCGCTACTGGATAGGCAACAACGAAGCCCTGTATGCCTACGACCCGCTGACGGGCCACTCGCAGCGCCAGGTGTCGTTTGTCTGTGAGAAACTGAATGATATGACCGACTCGGGCGACGGCCTCCTGTTCATCTCCACCTATTCTCGCGGTTTCAGCGTCTATAATCCGGCAGACCATTCGTTCAGGAATTATCTCTCGACCCAGACTGACCCCGTGAAAGGCCAACTCCACAACAACTGGATCCTGGCGATGATGCCCGACAGCAAAGGGCGCATCTGGATGGCCACGTCGGCGGGTGTCTCGTGCTACGACCCCCAGCGCGACAATTTCCGGCCGTATGGCTGGGATTTCCTGCTCAACGAAAAGATGTGCTATTCGCTCTGCGAGATGCGCAACGGCAACATCCTGATAGGTACGGATCAGGGCCTCTTCGAGTATCATCCGGGCGACCGGGAGGCGGTGCGCTTCCCCTACGGTGACGCCCTGGCCACGAAGGTGGTCGGCTATATCGTGGAGGCCAATGACGGCAACATCTGGTGCGCTACCTCCATGGGCATCTGGCAGTTCGACCACCGTAGGAAACAGTTTGTGGGACACGTGAATGGCAATGGCCTGACGACCAGGGAATACGTGAACGGCGTGGGTATGCACAGCGACAACGACATGGTCTATTTTGCCAACAACGACGGGCTGACGGTGTTCGACGCATCTAGGGTGACGGGTAGCCATAAAGACCTGCCGCCTGTCAGACTGACAGGCTTCTTCATAGCCGGCAGTCCGGTCAGCGCGCTGACGGAGTCGGACGGCAGACAGGTGGCCGAGGGCCCTGTCATTGAGACAGATGACTATCAGGTGTCGTATCTCGACAACAGCATCACCCTGGAGTTCTCACTGCTCGACTTCGTGAGTCCCCACAACATCATCTATGAATATCGCATCAATGGGGCGAAGTGGCAGCAGACACCCGAGAGCCAGAACAGCATCTCGCTGAGCCATCTGCAGCCCGGCACCTACGATATAGAGGTGAGGGCCCTGTCAGCGGGTGTCAGTTCAGCCGTGAAGACCATCACCGTCCGTGTGTTGCCGCCCTGGTATCGCTCAGGTTGGGCATACAGCATCTATCTGCTGGTGGCCCTCAGTATCATCGGCGTGGTACTGCTGTTGCTGAAGCGCAGTGCCCGTCAGCACATGGACGAGGAGAAAATGAAGTTCCTCATCAATGCCACCCACGACATCCGTTCGCCGCTGACCCTCATCATGGGGCCGCTGTCCAAACTGAAAGCACTCGTCGGTGAGGGCGAGGGCAAGGGTTATGTGGAGACCATCGACCGCAATGCCCAGCGACTGATGCTGCTCGTCAACCAGATACTCGACGAGCGTCGCATCGACAAGAACCAGATGCAGTTGCACTGCCGGGAGACGAATATGGTGGATTTCATCAGTGGCATCTGCCGACTCTACCAGTACAATGCCAGCCAGCGCGGCATCACGTTCACCTTCGAGCATGCGAAGAACCATGTGCCGGCATGGATCGACCGGATCAATTTCGACAAAGTCATCTCCAACCTGCTCTCGAATGCCTTCAAATACACTTTCGATGGCGGCGAGGTGAAGGTCATACTCTGTGAGACGGAGAAAGATGTGGAGATACAGGTGGTGGACAATGGTGTCGGCATCCGTGAGGAGGATACGGAGCGCCTGTTCGACCGCTTCTATCAGGGACGCAACTCCGACGACCTGGGGACGCTGGGGACGGGCATCGGCCTGAACCTCTGCCGCAGCATCACCCAGTTGCACAAGGGGCAGATCAAGGCCCAGAACCGCAAAGACGGCGTGCGGGGTGCCTGCTTCACCGTGACCATCCCCAGAGGCAACGCACATCTGAAGCCGGAACAGATCATCACTGAGACGCCAGCCAAGGTGGTGCTTTCGGCAGGAACCGCCGCCAGACAGCCGTCCCGCAAGTTCCGTATCCTCATCGTCGATGATGACAGGGAGATAGCCGACTACATCATCAATGAACTGGGAAGCCATTACCGCTTCGACCATTGCCCGAACGGCAAGGAGGGCCTGAAAGCCCTGCTGACGGAGGCATACGACCTGGTCATCAGCGATGTGATGATGCCGGAGATGGACGGTATCACGATGCTCAGACGTATCAAAGACCATCCGCAGATCTCGCAGACACCAGTGATCATGCTGACTTCCAAGGCCGAGGTGGAGCATAAACTGGAGGGGCTGAAGTCGGGGGCTGATGCCTATATCGCAAAGCCCTTCAGCATGGAGGAACTGCATATCCAGATAGACAATCTCATCGACAACGTGCGCCGGCTGCGCGGGAAGTTCAGCGGGGCTGTTGACCAGCAGGAACGCGTGGAGAATATCGAGGTGAAGGGGAATGACGATGCCCTGATGGAGCGGGTGATGCGCTCTGTGAATGCCAATATGTCGGACCCGGCCTACAATGTCGATGCCCTGGCTGGTGACGTTGGCATCAGCCGTGCCCAGTTGCACCGCCGAATGAAGGAGATAACCGGCATCTCTGTGGGCAAGTTCCTCCGTAACCTTCGGATGGAGCAGGCGGCCCGTCTGCTGAAGGAGGGGAAGGTGAATGTATCGCAGGTTGCCGACAAGGTGGGTTATGTGGATCAGGCGCACTTCTCAACAGCGTTTAAGTCGCATTTCGGCATGTCGCCCACCGAATATGCTGAGGGGCATAAGAGTTAAGACTACGAACTTTACGAATTAAAAGTTAAGTATTGATAATTGTGCATTGTGCATTATTGAAGGTGTATCGGTATTTTGTCCATTTGTAACAAAATGCCGTTTTTTCGTGGTTTTGAACGGTTTTCGCATGTCCGTGCAACAAAATTCTTGCAACAAAATCGAAAAGGCATCGTAACTTTGCAGCAGATTTTGAAATCTATAACTAACAAAAATCGTATGGAAAAGAAAAAAGTATTGAAACGGATCCTGATGATGCTCATCGCCCTGATGGCATGCCCCGCCATGCTGTCGGCTCAGAGTGTCGTCAAAGGTAATGTGAAGGACGATGCGGGTGAACCCGTCATCGGTGCTACGGTGAGGGAAGTCGGAACCCAGAACGCGGCGGTGACCGACTTCGACGGTAACTTCGAACTGAGGAACGTGACGAAGGATGCCGTCAGTGTCTCTTATGTAGGGTATCTGTCGCAGACGGTGCAGACGAAGGGCAAGAACTTTGTCGAGGTGACGCTGCAGGCAGACCAGAAACTGCTCGACGAAGTGGTGGTCGTAGGTTATGGTACGATGCGCAAGAGCGATGTGACAGGTGCTGTCAGCCGTGCCAACATCCAGGCCTTCGAGAAGAGTGCGAACACCAACCTGATGCAGTCGCTGCAGGGTACGGTGCCGGGACTTAACGTCGGCCAGGCAACATCGGCAGGCGGCACGCCCGAACTCTCCATCCGTGGCGCCAACACCATCTCTGGAAATACCAGTGTCCTTATCATTCTTGACGGTATCATCTATACAGGGAGCCTGTCGAGCATCAACCCCGCTGATATCGAGAGCATCGACGTGCTGAAGGATGCCTCTTCGACGGCCGTCTATGGTGCGCAGGCCGCCAACGGTGTGCTGCTGATCACATCGAAGAAGGGGGCCAAGGGCAAGGCAAAGGTGAACTTCTCCAGCAGTTACAGCATCCAGACGCCTACCCATAAACTCCACACGATGAATCGTGACGAGATGCTCAACTTCGACAATGAGTGTCTCTGGCAGTACTCCAAGACAGAGGCCTCCGGCTATACGCAGCAGGACCCCAGTTTCAAACTCTCTGAGCGCATGCCTGACGCGTGGATGACTGACGACCAGGGCAATATCATCCCCGGCGACTACAACTGGTGGGACGACTTCGTGCGCAACGGCTCTATCTGGGAGACCAAACTGAACATCTCCGGTGGCAGCGACGCCATGTCATACCTTATCTCTGTGGGCAACACCCAGCAGAAGAACTATAT
Organism: uncultured Prevotella sp.; assembly: GCA_947167845.1. Lineage (GTDB taxonomy): Bacteria > Bacteroidota > Bacteroidia > Bacteroidales > Bacteroidaceae > Prevotella. The sequence goes on from CAMVJQ010000030.1 coordinate 25,291, forward strand.
CCTCAACGATGACTACAAGCGTAACTCTGTCCGCGTGAATCTGGACATCCAGCCCGTGAAGTGGCTGAAGGCCGGTATTCAGGCTTTCGGCTCATTTGAGAACCGTGACGGTGCGTCACCCTACCTCCCGTTCCTCGTGGAGTGCAGCCCGCTCACGAAGCCCTACGACGAGAATGGCGACATGATCCACTATCCTGCTCACGATGCGCGTGAGAACCCCTATCATAATACGCTGGTCGACGACTATGACCGCACCAACTCGTTCTTTGCCAATATCTATGGTGAGGTGCACTTCCCCCTGAAGGGCCTGACCTATCGCCTGAACTTCGGTAACAACTACCGCATCGGCGAGCATCACTATGCCAGCGAGTTTGCCGAGAACAGCAACGGCTCGGCCTATAAGCACCATACAACCTATTATGACTATACGCTTGATAACATCCTGAACTATGCCAACGACTTCGGCAAGCACAGCGTGGGCGCAACGCTCGTCTATGGTGCCTCACGCCGTAAGAACATGTACACTGCCGCTGATGCCAAACTCTTCCCGCGCATGACCTTGGGTTACAACTCGCTGGAACTGGCTTCTACGCAGACCACCAATTCGGATGCTTGGCTGGAGACGCTGCTCTACCAGATGGCCCGTGTGAACTATGCTTACGACGGCCGTTATCTGGTGACTGCCACCGTGCGTCGTGATGGATTCTCCGGATTCTCATCCAACAACAAGTCGGCTGTGTTCCCGTCTGTGGCTCTTGGCTGGGTCATCACTAACGAGAAGTGGTTTAACGTACCTCAGTTGGACTATCTGAAACTGCGTGCAGGCTGGGGCTCAAGCGGTAACCAGACATCCCGCTATTCTTCAATGGCCCGTGTCAACTCCTCCATCGGCTATATCTTCGGCGACGGCGTCTCGGGATCCATGCGTCAGGAACTTGCCTCGCTGGCAAACAATGACCTGAAATGGGAAAGGACTTCCGGATTCAACTTCGGTCTTGACTTCGCCCTGTTCAACAGCCGCCTCACAGGTAACATCGAGTTCTACACCACCAAGACCAAGGATCTGCTCTATGACGTGGCCATCCCTTCAATCACTGGTTTCACCTCTATCCGCTCTAATGTCGGTGAGATTGGGAATAAGGGTCTTGAGATCACCCTCAACAGTCGCAATATCGTGACCAAGGAGTTTGAGTGGTCGTCGATGTTCAACTTCTCGACCAACAGCAATAAGATCAACAGTCTTGCCGGACTTGATACCGACGGCGACGGCAAGGAGGATGACCTCACTTCCTCTTCACTCTTCATCGGCGAGCCTCTGTCGGCCATCTACGACTATACCATCGACGGCATCTGGCAGGTAGGCGACAACATTCCCGAGGGCTACCATCCCGGCAACTATCGCATTGTGGATATCAATGAGGATGGCAAGATCGACGAGAAAGACCGCAGCATCATCGGTAAGGCCGACCCGTCAGTACGCATGGGCTTGCTCAACACGATGAAGTTCAAGGGCTTCACCCTCAGTTTCTTCCTCAATGCCGTACTGGGCGGCAGCAAGAGTTATCTGGGCAAGAACTCTTACGCTGAGTTGGTCAACGACAACACGCTGCGTCACAACCGCTATACAGAGCAGGTGGAGAAATTCTGGACACCAAGCAATCCTGGCGGCATCTACGCCCTCTACAATGCCAACCCTGCCATCAATCCGTATCGTTACCAGAACCGTTCGTTCTTGCGACTGCAGGACATCACGCTCTCCTACGACCTGCCGAAGAAGTGGATGCACGCCATCCGTATCGAAGGCATCAACCTGTACGTCAGTTGCAAGAACCTGCTGACCATCACAGGCTGGAACGGCTGGGATCCGGAGCCTCAGAAGTCATATTCAGACATCAATGGCCAGACCCGCTACACTGGAAGTTGCTACGAGAACGATCCAGTGATGAAGAGCGTGACATTTGGTTTCAATATCAATCTTTAATTGCCATTACACATGAAAAAGATAATTTTATTCACCGTTTTATCAGCCTTGGCGCTGACAGGATGCAACGAGGACAAGTTCCTTGAGGAGAAGGCTCTCGACTTCAATTCGGCATCCAACTCATACAACACGAAGGCAGACTTCGATGCCGCAGTCACCGAACTCTACTTCCTGACCCGTGAGGAGTTCTATACTACTTACGACCGTACGACAGACCTCTCTAAGGTGGCCGACATGTGGATCACCGCCGACCCCCTGCAGTCGAATGTCACTGCCGACTTCTCTCCCTCAGGCGCTATCGCCAAGTTCTACTGGGACGAGAACTATAAACTGATCGCTCAGGCCAACACAGTCATCAGCCGTCTGGCAAGTGCCACCGGCCTGACGGATGAGCAGAAGAAGGAGTTTGAGGCAAAGGGCCGCTTCTTCCGTGCCCTGGGCTACCGCACGCTGGTCTTGCTGTATGGCGACGTTCCCCTGCAGACAGAGGAGGTGACCACGCCGAAGACGGACTACACACGTGAGTCGAAAGATAAGGTCTGGGCACAGGTGATAGAGGACCTGGAGTTTGCTGTCGCCAATCTGCCTGAGATCAATGCCGTGCGCGATGGCGAGATCAGCAAGCCTGCCGCCAACATGCTGCTGTCGGAGGTCTATCTGGCCACAGGTGCCAACGACAAGGCCGCCAGTGCCGCCAGTGCCGTCATCAACAACCCGAATCTGGCCCTGATGACGCAGCGCTTCGGCTCGCAGGCGAAGGAGGACGGCGATGTGTTCTACGACCTGTTCCGTCCGAACAACCAGAACCGCGCCTCCGGCAATACCGAGGGCATTTGGGTCATCCAGTTCGAGACCAATGTCGAGGGCGGTGGCAACAACACAAGCCATTTCTTCTGGAATCCCGGAAGTTTCTGGGGCGAGCGCTTCTTTGCCCCTCAGGTGGACAAGTTCCAGATTATTGCTCCTAACGGCACCAACATCCAGTTGTTCAACTGGCCTATCGGCGACATGACAGGCGGACGCGGCATCGGCACACACTATGCAGTGGATCATCTCTACAGAGGCATCTGGGAGGACGACTTTGATGACATGCGCAACTCTGAGTACAACTGGCCCCGCCGCTTCAAGATTCATCGCCCTGACGCCATGAAGGACTTCCCCGAATTGGCTGCGGCCCTCGCCGACGGCTACTTCGACCTCGAGAATCCCCGTCTGCCCGAAGGCTACTCGATGACCACCGGCTTCGACGGCGGTGTGGCTGCGACGACACAGTTGCCCAACCGCTTCATGTGCGGCTACTCTACGAAGATGACGACACCTTTCCACCATCCCGATGCCCAGTATCAGAACAAGGCGACCTACCAACTTGCCGGAACGGGAGGCAAGACCTACGCAGACCAGTACTTCTTCCGTCTGGCAGAGGCTTATCTGCTGCGTGCGGAGGCATACGTCAAGCAGAACAAGAATGCCGAGGCCGCTGCCGACATCAATGTGCTTCGTACCCGTGCCCAGGGCAAGCCTGTCACCGCCGACCAGATGAACATCGACTTCATCCTCGACGAGCGTCTCCGCGAACTCGTCTGTGAGGAGAAGCGTCGTCTGACCCTGGCCCGTACAGGCAAACTCGCTGAGCGCATCAAGAAGTACAATCCCTACTTCAGCGCACAGTACAGTGCCGACAAGAAGGACTATGATGCTCACTTCGACTTGTTCCCGATACCCCTGTCGGCCATTCAGGCCAACAAGGACGGCGTCCTGGAGCAGAACCCTGGCTATTGATTATTTGGTTAGTTAAATATGATAGTTAGTTTAGAATTGCGGTCAAGAAAGCCTGGACTTGAGAAAGTCTGGGCTTTTTTCACCCTGCTGTTGCTGCTGTTCTCCCCGCTCTGCGGGCAGGGCCGGAATTTCAAGGTTCGCAGCGCGGCCGTCATCTATGATGAGGCAGAGCCCCGTCAGGTGGTGCGAGCCGTCGCCGACCTGCGTCATGACATCGCTCTGGTGACAGGTCCTGGCAGCGGGTCCGACAGTAAGATCGTTGTCGGCACCTACGGCAGGAGCCGGCTCCTCTCCGACCTGATAGCCGAAGGCCGTCTGAAGGCGTCCGACCTGCAGGGGCGCTGGGAGAATTATGTCATCACCGTCACCGATGAGCCACAGCCTCGGCTGGTGATAGCAGGCAGCGACATGCGCGGCACAATCTATGGCATCTACGACGTGTCGCAGCGTCTTGGCGTCTCGCCTTGGTACTGGTGGGCCGACGTGCCCGTGAGGCACAATCCGGATGCCTCCGTCGACTGTGACTATTATGTGTCGGGAGAGCCGGCAGTGAAGTATAGGGGCATATTCATCAACGACGAGGACTGGGGACTGAAGCCCTGGGCAGCGTCCAACTTTGAGCGCGAACTGGGCGACATCGGTCCGAAGACCTACGCCAAGGTCTGTGAACTGCTGCTTCGCCTGAAGGCCAACATGCTTGCCCCTGCCATGCACGCCTGTACAGGAGCCTTCTACAGTCATCAGCAGAGCAAGATGGTGGCCGACTCTTTCGGCATCATCATCACCACCTCACACTGCGAGCCGCTGCTGCTGAACAATGCCGCCTCGACGGAATGGGACGAGGCGCGCGACGGCGAGTGGAACTACAAGACGAACCGCGAGACCATCCTCAGGAAGTGGGACGACCGTCTGGCTGAGGCCTCCCGCTATGAGAACATCTATACCGTCGCCATGCGCGGGCTCCACGATGAGGGGCTGCGCGGCCATCTGCCGATGGAGGAGCGCGTGCCTCTGATAGCGAAGGTCATCAGCGAGCAGCGCCAGTTGCTGGAGAAGCATATAGGCAGGCCCGCCGCCGGGATACCCCAGATCTTTGTGCCCTATAAGGAGACGATGGACATCTATGAGAACGGACTCCAGGTGCCTGATGATATCACGCTCGTGTGGGTCGACGACAACTATGGCTACATGAAGCGCGTTTCTAGCCCGGAGGAGCAGCGCCGCTCCGGCAGGGCTGGCGTCTACTATCACCTCTCCTACCTCGGGGCCCCTCACGACTATCTGTGGCTTAACACCACTCCGCCCGTGCTGATGTATGAGGAACTGAAGAAGGCCTACGACCACGGGGCCGACCGCTACTGGCTGCTGAACGTGGGCGATATCAAGCCCATGGAACTGGGCATCCAGACCTTCATGGACATGGCCTGGAACATCAGCGCCTTCTCCCTGCAGAGCGTCAACCGTCACCAGGCAGCCTTCATCCGCCGCTGTTTCGGTGTCGACACCCAGTCGCTTCTCGACTGCTATTACCGTCTGGCCTGGAGCCGCAAGCCAGAGTTCATGGGCTTCGAGTATCAGTGGGACGACGAGGCTCATACCGGTCTGAGGGATACCGAGTTCTCATTTGAGAATTACGCTGAGGCGCAGCGGCGGTTGGCCGACTATCAGCGCATCAGCGACGAGGCGGAGCAGAAGGGAGCCCTGCTGCCGGCGGATCAGAGAGCCGCCTGGTATGAGATGGTGCAGATGCCCGTACAGGGGGCTTGTCAGATGAACCGTAAGTTCCTGATGGCGCAGTTGAATCACCTGCTGGCGGCGCAGGGGCGCCAGGCAGAGGCAAACTGGGCCGCCCGTCAGATGGAGCAGGCCTACGACAGCATCCATGCCCTGTGCCGTCGCTACGGCGAACTGCTCGGCGGCAAGTGGCGGGGCATGATGGCCCTCCCCGGCAGTTTCACTCCCACGGCGCAATACTACCAGAAGCCGGAGGTTACCTATACGCCCGGTGTCGCGGAGAGCCCCGTTGACCTGACCCCCGTAGCGTCGGAAGCCGCTGGTTGTCAGGTGATCCGTCTGGCCGACTATACCAGTAAGAGTGCCGATGCGCGGCTCGTCGCAGGCCTGGGCTACGACTGGCAGGTGATGCGGCTCGGCGAGGCGACATACGGCTTCTCCGCTCCCGGAGTCGACACGGTCGAGGTGCTGTTCTATACCGTGCCCTTCTGGCCTCTGTATGCCGGCAGGAGCAATCGCGTGGCAGTGAGCGTCGATGGAGGTGCGCCTCAGGTCTTCGAGAACAGATTCAAGGAGTACGGGCGTACGTGGAAAGACCAGGTGATGCGCAATGGAGCCCCCTGCCGACTGCGTTTCGCCCTCGACAGAGCCAGGCGTCAGCACGCGGTCACCTTCCGTGCCCTTGACGACGGGCAGATGCTGCAGCGCGTCATCATCGACTGGGGCGGCCTCCAGCCGTCCTATCTCGGCCCTTCATAGGCCTCCCTGGTCATCTCCACGGCCAGGGTCTTCGCCTTGAAGTCGTCGAAGGAGAGGTAGTCCAGCCCCTTGTGCCTGCGTTTCGTGCCCCAGGAGTTCTTCATGATGAAGTATTTGTGGCCAGCGTCGTCGTGGGCGATGCCCACTATGGCCATCGCGTGGCCCTTGCTCTCCCAGCAGACGCCGTGATGGCGGCTGACGGCGCGCACCGTCTTCGCCAGCAGCGAGTCTTTGGGGATGTTGAGGAAGCGGTCGTGCAGCCAGTTGTCAGGCAGGTCGATGTCGGTATATTTATAATAAGGCTCGCGCCCGGTGCTTGTCAGAGCGATGTATTCATCCGGCGCGCAGACACTCCTGGCGAACTCCTGGGCGGTGTACTCCGCGCCCAGCATGAATACGAATCGCGGGGCTGGCGTGTCCACCGTCCGCATGGCGTCGTAGGCCACGATGCCGTGCTTCTGTATCAGCCGGAGCAGCGTGGCGCCCATGCCCCTTTTGTTCTCAGGAGCATTCGGCTCCCGCTCCAGTGCCTTCTCGATATAGGCGGGCGACAGGTTGACGGAGTCGCCCCATCTGAGGTGCTCAGTCTCTATAGCCGCCAGCATCGCATAGACCCAGCACGTCTCTGATTTCCCCTGGTCTTTGACGGGTGTCATGCGGTTGAGCACCTCGTGGGTGTAGTGCCGGGGCTTTTCCTCGCCGCAGCCGGAGCAAAGCAATAATGCCAGAAGATATAAAAGGTTTCTCATTTGTCGAAAGAGTAGTACCCCGACCGAGAATCGAACTCGGAACTAAGCTTTAGGAGAG
>CAMVJQ010000031.1 GCA_947167845.1 uncultured Prevotella sp.
GGGAACTTCTTGCCGGTTGCAAATGCTTCTTCAGCAACTTTAATTAAATCCATTTCTCTTTTAAATAATTAAATTTGTTGTATCGTTCCAACGCAACATAACAGGCAACTCGTAACTTCCTGCCAGCGATTACGCCGAAAAGCGGGTGCAAAGGTACAACTTTTTATTCAATCTGCGAAATATTTCGGATATTTTTTGTATCTTTGTCCCATTAAAACTATAAAATATGAGAAAAAGATATCTTCTTTTGACTCCGTTCGCTGCTTTAGTGATGGTATCATGTGCGCCGAAACACTATCAGTTGACGCAGGTGGAGCGAAGCCGTATAATCATCGACAGCCGATTTGACCAGAACCCAGACGCGGCTGCTGCAGAATTCCTGGCCCCTTATAAGCGCGTGAACGACAGTATCATGGGGCCCGTCATGGGGCAAGTGGCTCACAATATGCACGCTACGCGACCTGAGAGCGACTTGTCCAACCTCTTGGCCGACATCCTGGTTTGGGCTGCCAAGGATTATAACGAGCAGCCTGTACTGGGCATCTATAATATGGGAGGCATCCGGGCAGACCTCACTAAGGGGACTGTCACTTATGGCGACGTGCTGGATATTGCTCCCTTCGAGAACAAGATTTGCTTTGTGACACTGACAGGCGAGCAGTTGATGGAACTTTTCTCTCAGATAGCCGCAACCGGAGGTGAGGGCGTCAGCAAAGGCACGGAACTGGTGATTACCAAGGATAACAAATTGGTCTCAGCCAAGTTGCATGGCAAGGAAATAGATCCGAAGGCAGAGTATCGTATTACGACAATCAACTATCTGCTGGAGGGTAACGACAAGATGACGGCCTTCCGTAAGGGCAGCAACAAGGTGGCTCCACAGGATCCCAGTAATAACACGCGGTTCCTGATTATGAACTTCTTCCGCGACAAGCAGGCGAAAGGTGAAATCGTAGATGCGAAGGTGGAAGGGAGAATTGTAGTGAAGTGAATGGTATTAATGTAGATATTATAGATAATAATGAATATGAAGCGTTTACACCTTATTATATTTATAGCATTGCTGTCGGTTATTACCGTCAGTGCCAAGAAGCATAAGCAACTCGTGATTCTACACACCAACGATACGCACTCAACCATCCTGCCTCTCAATCCAAATATCGACAATAAGGATCTGGCGGATCGCGGCGGCTTCCTGCGCAGAGTCAATATGATCAAAGAGCAACGGGCACAGCATCCCGACCTGTTGCTTTTCGACTCTGGCGACTTCTCGCAAGGCTCTGGTTACTATACGCTCTTCAAAGGAGAAGTGGAAGTGGGACTGATGAACCTGATGGGCTACGACGCTGCTACGATAGGCAATCATGAGTTTGACTTCGGGCTCGACAATATGGCCAAGATTTTCAAGCAGGCCAATTTCCCCATCGTCTGTTCTAATTATGGCGTAGAGGGAACGGTGCTGGAAGGACTGGTGAAACCGTATATCACGCTGCACCGTAACGGCGTGAAGATTGGCGTTTTTGCGCTGGCTCCCCCGATGAAAGGTCTGGTGTTCGATGCCAACTGCGAGGGGCTGGTTTTCCTCGATCCTGCCGAGACCGCTCAGAAGTATATCGATATTCTCCGCAAGCAGGAGAAGTGTGATCTGGTGATCTGCATCTCTCATCTGGGTTGGGAGGTGTCAGTCTATCCTGATGAGAAGTTTCTCAAACTGACAGAGGGGTGTGACCTCGTGCTGGGTGGCCATACGCATACCTATATGCCTAAGTTGGAGTATGCCCCTGATAAGAATGGCAAACTGATACCCGTTGACCAGAATGGCAAGCACGGGGCCTTCGTAGGAAAACTGATTCTGAATCTGGAGAAGTAATCCCCCTACGTATCAGATTATGAAATATCCTATTGGCATTCAGAACTTCGGCGAGATACGTCGCGACGGCTATGTGTATGTGGACAAGACGGCACTGATGTGGAAAATGGCAGACATATCCCATCATGCACCTCGACCTGAACACCGAGAAATATGACTCCCCCCAGGCATTGTCAGACAGAATCGACCTGTTCTTGGCGACCAATGAGAAGTTGTACGGACATGAACCCTACGAGAAATCATTCGGGGCTCGTTTTGAAGGAGTGATCCGCCGTGCCTTCGAGAAGACGGGACTTCGCGTGGTCATTCTTGTGGATGAATACGACAAGCCGATGCTGCAGGCCATCGGCAACGATGAACTGCAACAAGGGTATCGCGACACCTTGAAAGCCTTCTATGGGGCCCTGAAGTCCAGCGACCGCTACATCCGCTTCGCCTTCCTGACGGGCGTGACTAAGTTTGGTAAGGTGAGCGTGTTCAGCGACCTGAACAACCTGATGGATCTTTCTTTCGACCATCGCTATTCTGAAGTCTGCGGCATCACGGAGAAAGAACTGCACCATTACTTCGACGCAAGCGTGACGAAACTGGCCGAGGTCAACGGCATGAGCCAGGAAGAGTGCTACGCCCGCCTGAAGCGCGACTTCGACGGCTATCATTTCAGCATGGAAAGTCCCGGCATGTATAATCCCTTCAGTGTGCTCAACACTTTCAGCAAGGAGCGCTTCAGCGACTACTGGTTCGAGACGGGCACACCCTCCTTCCTCGTCTATCAGTTGAAGAAGACGGGCTATCCGCTCGACGCCATGACGACGGAGGAACTCTCGACCGACACGCTCAACAGCATCGACATCATGGACACAAACCCCTTGCCGCTGCTCTATCAAAGTGGATACCTGACGCTGAAGGACTACGACAAGGAGTTTGATTCCTATACGCTTGGCTTCCCCAATCAGGAAGTGGAGCGGGGATTCATCAAATATCTGCTCCCGTTCTATACTCCGAAGGCATCAGACAAGTCCTCATACTCCATCTCCCAGTTTGTCAAGGATATCAGACAGGGTGATGCCGAAGGCTTCATGCAGCGCTTAGAGGACTTCTTTGCCACGGGCGACTATCAGGTGATGGGCAATCTGGAGATTTATTTCCAGAACACACTCTACGTTTTCTTCCGTCTCCTGGGCTTCTATGTGGAGGTGGAGCGCCGCACCTCCCGTGGCCGCATCGACGTGGTGATGCAGACGCCGGACTATGTGTACGTTCTTGAACTCAAGATCAACCAGACCGCCGAAGCCGCCTTGCAGCAGATAGAGGATAAAGGCTATGCCCGGCCCTTCGCCAGCGACCCGCGCCGCCTATTTAAAATAGGTGTCAACTTCTCAACGGACACCAAGTTGATTGACGACTGGAAGGTGGTAGGATGAGAACCATTAAGTACATATCAGGCATTTTAGCTGCACTCGCGATGATGAGCATCGTGAGTTGCAAACGGTCGGCATGGGATCTCGTTCATCGGCACCACTAACGAGACGATGCCACTGGTAGACCCAACGGGCTCACGCCGGTTCATCTGCGTGATGGTGGACGGCAACATCGACTTCAGGACACCCATCGAATACGGGCAACTCTACGCCCAGTTGAAATACGAAGTGGAGCAACAGCGCGAGCGCTACTATCTGACAAAGGACGAGGAGCACGAACTGATGCAGCACAACCTGCGCTACCAGCGACTCAGCGGCCTGGGCGAGATGCTGCTCTCCGTCTATGAGAAGCCCTTGGCGGGCGAGGAAGGGCAATGGCTGTCGATCCCGGAGATCTCCGCCCGCCTGAAACAGGCCTCTACTGCTATTTCAGAGACCGATGCCGCCGGATTCTATCGGATGCACATCTGGAAAACGACGGGAGAAGCAGACGTTGCCGCGAAGAATACAATGCCCAAGAATTCTGCTTACCTGCTTGTTCCGACGGAGGAACTGCCTATAGCAGTCTGGGATATGCAGCAAGGTGCTTCTTCAGGAGCACGTCAGAATACACTTGGCATTCGCTATTCAAACGGACAATCCACCAGCATTGAGGATGTAGATACTAAAGCATATCAAGCAGTGGATAAAGGAACGGCCAGCGACTCCGGTGAGACATGGTACACACTGAGTGGCATCAGGCTGGCAAGACGGCCGTCAAAGGAAGGACTATATATCTGCAACGGGCGGAAAGTCCTCATAAAACAATAAATCGAGCAGGAATGGTGCAGAATTCCAAAAATAATTTGTATCTTTGCACACAAATTACAAACAACAAACAAGATGAAAGAATTAGCACTCAAGTACGGATGTAATCCGAACCAGAAGCCCTCACGCATCTTCATGACTGAGGGGGAATTACCTATCGAAGTGATCAACGGCCGTCCCGGCTACATAAACTTCCTCGATGCATTCAATGCCTGGCAACTCGTGAAGGAACTGAAGGCGGCCACTGGTCTGCCCGCCGCCGCCTCATTCAAGCATGTCTCGCCTGCAGGTGCTGCCGTCGGTCTGCCTTTAAGTGACACGCTGAAGAAAATCTACTTCGTGGATGACATCGCCGGACTTGACGACTCCCCCATCGCCTGTGCCTATGCCCGTGCCCGCGGTGCCGACCGTATGTCGAGTTATGGCGACTTCGTTGCCCTCTCCGACACATGTGATGCCGTGACGGCCAGGATTCTGAAGCGCGAGGTGAGCGACGGCGTGATTGCCCCCGACTACACTCCCGAGGCCATTGAGATTCTGAAGGACAAGCGCAAGGGCACCTACAACGTCATCAAGATCGACCCTGCCTACGTGCCTGATCCCGTAGAGCGCAAGCAGGTGTTCGGCATCACCTTCGAACAGGGCCGCAATGAGATCCGCCTCGATGACGATGCCCTCTTCGAGAACATCCCCACTCAGAACAAGACCTTCTCGCCAGAGGCTAAGCGCGACTTGATTATCGCCCTCATCACCCTGAAATATACCCAGTCGAACAGTGTCTGCTACGTGAAGGACGGACAGGCCATCGGCATCGGAGCAGGCCAGCAAAGCCGCATCCACTGCACACGCCTGGCTGGCAACAAGGCCGACATCTGGTGGCTGCGCCAGCATCCGAAAGTGATGAACCTACCGTTTGTGGACGGCATCCGCCGTGCCGACCGCGACAACACCATCGACGTGTATATCTCTGAGGACGAGCACGACGACGTACTGCGCGACGGTGCCTGGCAGCAGTTCTTCAAGACGAAGCCCGAGGTGCTGACGATGGAAGAGAAGAAAGCCTGGATCGCCCAAAACACGAAGGTGGCCCTCGGCTCGGATGCCTTCTTCCCCTTCGGCGACAATATCGAGCGCGCCCATAAGAGCGGCGTGGAATTCATTGCCCAGGCTGGTGGTTCCGTGCGTGATGACCATGTGATCATGACCTGCGACAAGTACGGCATTGCGATGGCCTTTACCGGTGTCAGACTATTCCATCATTGATCTATGGACGACGATTTTCAGCATATCCTTGAGCACGGCATCTCTTTCGGCCGTGGCGGCGACAAGGCCAAGGACGACGGCAAGGTGAAGACCAAAGCCAAGAAGAAGCAGTATATCACCGGTGCCCACGGCAGCGGCTCGGCCCGTCAGAAGGCAAAGTACCGCGAGCAGCGTGCCAACAGGCATAAGAAATAAGGGATTCGGTGAGCCCAGATACGGCTCGCGCGCGCGTTTAGTAGGTAAACGCAAAAACATCCCACACTTCTTACACTTCTTACACCTAAGTCAGGTGTGGGAAGTGTAAGAAGTGTAAGATAAAAACCGCATAAGACAACTATACGCGTATACGAGCGTGTAAGACTCCCCTCCTCCTGGGAGGAGGGCTTCCACCAACAGACTCCCCTCCTCCTGGGAGGAGGGGTTAGGGGTGGAGGAGAAAAACACGGTAGTAACCTATTAAAATTCGGTCGAACCTTATTGATTCACCCCACCCCCAACCCCTCCCCTCATAGGGGCGGGGATTCGTAATGGAAGTGCCCCTCCTCCTGGGAGGAGGGCTTCCACCAACTGACTCCCCTCCTCCTGGGAGGAGGGGTTAGGGGTGGAGGAGAAAAAACACTGTCATAACATAATAAGTTGGTAAAAAGATATAATAGGATGGGACATTTTTTGATTCACCCCACCCCTGCCCCTCCCCTAAAGGGGCGGGGAGTTGTAGAGTGCCTGTCTTCTGAAAATAAGAGCCTAATATTGTCCGATAAGAACCTAGTATTTTACAATAAGAGCCTTGTATTGTCCGATAAGAACCTAGTATTTTACAATAAGAGCCTTGTATTTTACAATAAGAGCCTAGTATTGTCCGATAAGAACCTAGTATTTTACAATAAGAGCCTAGTATTTTCAAAAAACAGGCTCTTATTTTTCAACAGAAGCCAGTTATATGCCATGAGCCACACGACAACCGTGCGCCTACTTCAGATGGAGAGGGATAGTGACAAGGAAACGGCTGCCTTCGGTGTAGGTGGTGTCGAGTGACACGGTGCCGCCTATGGACATGGCCAGACGACGGCAGATGGGCAGACCTAGACCGATGCCCTCCTTGAAAATGTCGACCTTGGAGAAGGTCTCGAAGATCATTTCACGGTCCTTCTCGGCAATACCGACACCCGTATCGGTGACGCTGATCTGCAATTTTCTGTCTCTGTCGACCAACTCAGTGCGCACGGTGATATGACCTTGTTCCGTAAACTTCTGGGCATTGCCTAAGAGGTGCATCAGAATACGCATCACCTTATTGCTGTCCGTGCGGAGCGTGAAGTCATCCTTCAGGCCCGACGAGAAGCGGAGTTGCACACCTTTGTGGCACTTATCAGCCATCGAGCGCATCACGGAGCGGCAGAGGTCGTTGCACCTGACATCGCTCATCTGCTCGCAAGAGACAATCGCAGCCTCACTTTCGCTCTTGGAGAGTTCCAGCAGTTCATCGACGATAGCCGTGATGCCCTCCACATTGTCAGCAATGCGCTGACGCATATCGGCCTTCTCCTCTTCGCCCAGTTCCACATCGGGATTGCTGATTAACTGGGAGAAGCCGGCGACGGCATTCAGCGGCGTACGGATTTCATGGCTCATATTACGGATGAAGGCACTTTTCATCTCGTCAGCCTCCTGAGCCTTCACCAAGGCCTCCTTCAGGTCCTTGTTGCGCTCCCAGATCTTCAGCATCAGTCGACGGCGTCCCATGATATAGACGAACGCGAAGCCGACAATCAGCCCGATCAGCCAGTAGGTCAGTCGTCTGGTCTTGGCCTGGCTCTCATCCCGCTCACTGCGCAACTGCTGAATGGTGCGCTCGGTGGCGATATGATCGTAACTGGCCTCCTGCGACAGGCTGTAGATGGAGTCGAGTTCCACGTAGCGTTCTCTCATCGCCCTGAATCCGTCGGCCACGTTCCCCTGAAGAGCCAGCACGCGGATGGCCACCAGCGAACTGTCGACATAGAGGTTCCCCCGCTTAACACCGTCCATAGCCGCCTTGAAATCGCGGTCGAAGGCCGACTTGGCAACATTCATCACATTGGCATAGCGCTTGCTGAAGTCTGGGTCGCCCATGCCCTTGAGATTCTGATACTGGTCGTAGCAGACAAAGAACTTTTCAGCATCGCCGGACAGGAAGTGGATATAGCCCTTCAGGGCCACCGACATGCTGCGGTACTCCATATTGTCCTGCTGCTCGGCCAGCAGCAGTGCCTTGTCCATCCACTCCAGTGCCTTTGCGGGAGCCTTGAGGGCCTGCATCTCGCCCAGGCTCATGTACATACGCATGGTAAATTTGGGATCCCTGTCGCCCACATCGTGGAGGGCCTGCAGGAAGAACTCCTCAGCCTTCCGCATGTCATGGCTGACATAATAGACGTCGCCCATGAGGCCCATCGGGAGATAATAATAATCGGTAGCCTTGTTTTCACGCACCTCCTTCTCCAAGTCCTGGGCTATCTCCATCGCCTGCAATATCTGATTGTGGCGCAGCGCAAAGAAGCCCTCATTGTTTCTGAGTTTATAGTAGAGGTTCATATCGCCCTGCTTCTTCAGATAGGCCTCATAGTCCTTGGCATAACTATAGAATTCAGTGGTACTGCCCGTCGTGAACAGCAGACGGAACTTGTCAAATCGCTCCCTGTCTTCGCCCGTCAAGTCGGATACGGCTTTGTCGGCAAAGGCAACATTCACGCACATCATCCATAAGACAATGGTGAAGAAAAGATTTACATGGTCTCTTAGGCTCCTAATCATATCCAGTTTGCAAAGTTAGCCAAAATTCTCCAACCTTGCAACAGAATGCGGCGGAATTAACACATATTATATTAATTCCGCCACAAGACCGTCTGATTCCCTCGACGAGTCATCAGAAGTCGAGTGCCTTGCCCCGATAGAAATCTATGAGGGCGTGGCGATAGAGATTGTCATAGCGGGCCTGCACCATATCCGACTCGGCCTTCAGATACTTGTTCTTCGCCTCGTTGAACTCCGTGATGGTAGCCTTGCCGTTCTCGTATTTCGCCTGCATCAGCACGAATGCAGCCTCGCTGCTCCTGACGGCCTCAGCCGACGACTGCTCCTTGGACTGTGCGTTGAGCGCATTGTAGTACACCTGCTGTATCTCCTTGTAGAGCGTCTTCTTGGCATTGTCGAGTTGCAGTTGCTGCGTGCTCTGACTGACACGGGCGTTACGGATGCTGTTGCGGGTGGCAAAACGGTTGAAGATGGGGATATTCAGACTGAGGCCTATATACTGGCTGAAGTTGTTCTTCAACTGGTCGCCGAAGGAGGCGGCCTCGAAGTCGCTGGTCTTATAGTAGTTCGACCCGAGTCCTCCTGAGAGTGTCAATGTCGGATAATGTCCGGCCTGTGCTATCTTGATACTGTGCTCCGTGCCCTTCAGACGGAGTTCCTGGGCCACGATCTCGGGTTTGATGCCCAGGGCCTCGGCATAGATGACATCAGGCGAGAGGCCTGCCAGTCTCTGTTTCAGGAGAGGCATGTTGGAGAGGTCAGGCCGAACGACGGAGAATCCATCGGGTGTGGGCAGTTCGAGCAACTGCGTGAGTGTCAAGACGGAAAGGAGGTATGCATTGTCAGCCTGCGTGGCCGTCAGCCGGCTGCTGGCCAGCGTGGCCTGCTGCTGGGCAAGTTCCGACTCCGAGGCCTTCCCGTTGCTGACGAAAGCCTCCAGTCGTGCCACCTGGGCCGAGTCGATGGCTATCTGCCGATGGGCCACCTCCGAGATCTCGATGTCGTAGAGTATCTGCACGTAAGCCTGTGCCACCTGCATCCGTATGTCATTCTTCGCCTTCTCCAGGTCGGCCGTGGCCGCCTCCAGGTTCAACTTGCTCAGTTTGACCTGATTGGGAATGCGGAATCCCGTGAAGAGCGGCACGCTCGTACTGAGGTTCAGCCCCGTCGAGGTGGTATTGCTTTTCGAATAGATGTTGTCTTCAGTCAGACTGCGTCCGAATGAGAAGTTCTCCGAGATGCTGCCGCTCAGGTCGGGCAGCCGCGAATTCCTGTCAGTAGACAGTTGGATTTCCTGCTGCCGCCGCGAGTTCTCCCACTGCTTGACGGTGATGCTATGCTCGATGGCATAGTCGGTACACTCCCGCAGCGACCACTCATGAGGCTGTGCGCCAAGCCAGGCGCCGTGAGCCATGAACACTGCACAAATCACTACCTTCTTCATACGCCTACTCATCCTTTGTGTCTGCTATTTCCTGCGGGCCACGCACCTTGTCCTTGAGTGTGAGGCCCTTCTTGATCTCGATATTCACGCCGTCGGAGAGACCTGTCACCACCTGCTTGCGCTCGTAGGTCTTCTCCTTGCCCTCGCCTTTGACGATATAGACGAAAGTGGAGTCACCGCTGAACTCGATGGCGCTCTCGGGGATGCTCAGCGCCTTCTCGGCTGATGACAGCACGATCTCGGCATTGGCACTGTAGCCGGAGCGGAGGGGCGTTCCTCCTGGGGCATTTTGAGCCATGATGACAGGGGCGCCCGAGTCTTTCTTTTTCAGCGAAGCCAACCGTACGGCGGCCTTGATCTCAAACTGGTTGGCCCCGTTGCTCTCCACGGCCTTGGGCGAGATATACTCCAGATTGGCGTCGAACTGCAGGTCCTGCAGGGCGCCGATGGTGATCTTCATCGGCATGCCGTTGACGAGTTGGCCCACCTCCGTCTCGTCGATGTTGCCACGGAAGATGAGGTCGTTCATATTGGCCACCGAGGCTATCGTCGTACCCTCGTTGAAGGTATTGGCGAGGATGACGGAGTTACCCACCTTCACGGGTACATCGAGGATGACACCGGAGATGGTGCTTCTGATGAGAGTCGACGATGCCGACGCATTGGCCTTCGACACGCCGTCGCGCACTACCTGCAGGGCATCCTCAGCGGCAGCCTTCTCCTCCTTGGCCTGCTGGAGCGCCTGCCTGATCTTTTCGAACTCGTCGGCCGACACCAGTTTCTGGTTGTAGAGGTTCTCCTCGCGGTCGTAGTTGATCTGCGCCTGCTTGAGGTTGATCTGCGACAGGCGCACACGGGCCTCGGCACTCGAGAGTTGGCCCATGTCCGGGATTACCTTCACCTTGGCGATGACCTCACCCTGCTGCACCGTCTGTCCCGGCTCCTTCAGCAGTTCAGAGATGATGCCAGATATCTGCGGCTTGACGTTCACCTCGTTACGGGGCTCTATCTTACCCGTGATAATCGTTGTCTTCCTGATGTCCTCCGTCTTTGGCGTGAACTCACTGTAGACAATCTCCTTGGGCTGGCTCTTCTGCCAGAGGAACACGAATGTTCCGATGAAAATCAGCGCGATAATCGCGGCGATAATCAGTTTGCTGTACTTCTTCATATCTTCTTAATTCTTAACTCTTAATTCTTAACTCAATCACTCGTCCCTCATCGCGTCGACGGGCTTGATGTTCATCGCGCGGGCAGCAGGAGCGAGCCCCGCCAGGACGCCCATCAGGCTCACGACGATTGCGGCGAAGATGGCCGTCCAGAAGCCCACCTGGAAGTGGGCCGTCAGGATGCCGTCCTCCGTCTGCGAGAGTTCCAGCATCTGCAGGATCATCACGGCGAAGAGGATGCCGCTCATACCCGCCACGAGCGTCAGCACGATGCTCTCCGAGATGATCTGCGAGAGAATCATCCTCGGCGTGGCACCGATGGCACGACGGATGCCTATCTCCGTGGTCCGCTCTCGCACGGTCACCATCATGATGTTCGACACGCCGATGGCACCTGCCAGCAACGTACCGAGGCCCACGAGCCATATCAGGAAATTGACGCCCTTGAACAGGTTGTCGAGCAACTGGAAGAGCACCTCGGTATTGAAGACGGTTGCGCCCTGTTCGTCAGTAGGGTCGACGAAGTGTGCCCTGGCCACCGTCTCACGGATCCGGCTGACGATGCTCGACATCACGACACCCTTCTTGGCTGTCACCGCTATCAGGTCCACCTGCTGGCCACGGTTGTAGGCCTGCTGCACCAGTGTGAAGGGCAGTGTCACCATCTCCTCACTATTGCCAGTGATGCTGACGCCGCTCGTGTTATAGTCCACGCCCACCACCTGATAGTAGGTGGAGTCGACCCTGATAGACTTCCCGCAGGGATTCCCGCCCTTCTTGAACAGATCCTTATAGACCTTCTTGCCCAGGACGCACACCTTGCGATGCTGCTTGACATCCATCTCGTTGATGAAGCGGCCATAGTACATCTTCGGCTCATTGACCTTGGCATACTCGGGTGTCACGCCCTGCACGTTGACAGACAACTTGCGGTCCTCATGATAGGCCGTGCTCGATGCGTTCCAAGGCATCAAAACCACTGGGGCGATAACGTCGAGTTCAGGCACACGGTTGCGGAGGCGCTCCACATCCTTCTGGTCCATCGACCACCAGCGTCCCTTACGGAAGCCCTTGTAGGCTTTGGTGGTGCGCTGCGACCAGACGAAGGCGGAGTTGGTGGCGAAGCCGGCGAAGTTCTCATTGAGTTTCTCCTTCAGTCCGTTGCCTCCGCCGATGAGCGCCACGAGCATAAACACGCCCCAGAACACGCCGAAGCCCGTCAGGAACGAGCGCGCCTTGTTGCGCGTCAGCGTGTCGAGTATCTCTCTGTATGAATCAATATCTATTCTCATAACTTAATCTGCTCTTAATGCTTCGATGGGTCTGATACGGCTGGCCTTGAAGGCGGGGATCAGTCCGGCTATCGTGCCGGCGATGACCATCACCATCGTGGCCTCTACGCACACGTCGAGCCCCACCGTCGGATCCACGAACATGGTGGCCTTGAAGAGGCCCGTGTCGATGGTCTCATGCCCCAGGGTGGCATCCATATACTCATTGGCGAAGATCCCCAGCAGCATGCCGATATAGCCGAATACCGTGGTGATGATGACACTCTCGATGATGATCAGCCGGAGGATGCTCCACGGCTTGGCCCCGATGGCCTTGCGGATGCCGAACTCATGGGTGCGCTCCTTGACAGTGATGAGCATGATGTTCGACACGCCCACGATGCCGGAGAGCAGGGTGAACAGACCTACTATCCAGAGGGCCGTGCGGATGATGCCGATACCCGTCTGCATCTGCAGGTTCTGCGTGAACCGGTTCCACAGCCACACAGCACTCTCGTCCTCCGGATGGGCCTGATGGTTGGCGTTCAGCCGCTGCCGGTATTCCTTCTCGAAAGCCTCATTGGCCTCCTCGGTGGCCAGTCCGTGGAAGGTGAACTCTATACGCCCGGCGTCGTCGGTATTGGCACCGAAGATGCGCTTGATGGCGGTGTAGGACGAGAAGGCATCGGCCCGACCGTTCTCGTTCTCCTTGTAGACACCCACCACCTTGAAGGCGAAGTTGCCCACATCCACATATTGTCCGATAATGGGCGAGAGTTCCTGCAGCCTGTCCGTCTTCGCACTGAGCAGTTCCTTGGCCTGCTTGTTGCTCAGCACGATCACCTTACGGCTCTCCCGTATATCGATGTTGTTGATGAAGCGCCCCAGCATCATGTCCACCTTGTCTATCTTGGTGTGGTTGGGGTAGACGCCGCAGAGTGAGGGGTTGATGTACTGCTGCCCCAGACTGATGGTGGCACTGGTGCGATACTGCGCACCCACCTCGTCGATTGTTTTCTTGAATCCGGCCTCAGTCGTCTGTATATCGCGCGTCTGGAGTCTGATCCAGCGCCCCTCCTTCATGCCCTGGTAAGGCTTGGAGGTCTCACCGCCGAAGACGACCATCGACGACGACAGGAACCGGCTCGACTGTTGCAAGTTGGCATTGATGAGTCCGTTGCCGGCTCCCAGCAGCACGATGAGCATGAAGATGCCCCACGCTACGGCGAATCCCGTGAGCGACGTGCGCAGTTTGTTGCGCCGTGCCGTCTGCCATATTTCCGTTATGATGTCTCGCATATTCTATTTTTTTACTTGATTTTATCCCTCCCCCTACAGGGGGAGTTGGAGGGGGTCACTTCTCCTATTTACTTGGTAATCAACCCTCCCCCTACAGGGGGAGTTGGAGGGGGTCACTTCTCCTATTTACTTGGTAATCAACCCTCCCCCTACAGGGGGAGTTGGAGGGGGTCACTTCTCTAAAACTCTTTTCTGCCGAGGGAGGTGACCTCCCCTGACCCCTCCTGTAGGAGGGGGATTGGTTACTTCATAAGTCCTCCACTGCCGAACGGTGAGGCATTGTGGTCGAGGTTCTCCTCTATCTTACCGATGATGCCGTCCTTGATGTGCACTATCTTGTTCGTCTCATTCGCCACACCGCTCTCATGCGTAACCACCACGATGGTCATGCCCTCGTCCTGATTGAGACGCTTGAGCAACTGCATCACCTCCACGGATGTCTTCGAGTCGAGGGCGCCTGTAGGCTCGTCGGCCAGGATGATCTGCGGACGGGTGATGAGTGCTCTGGCAATTGCCACGCGCTGCTTCTGTCCTCCCGACAGTTCGTTGGGGTAGTGTTCTGCCCAGTCAAGAAGGCCGAGACGCTCCAGGTACTCCAGAGCCATCTGATGGCGCTTCTTGCGGGCCACCCCTTGATAGAATAATGGCAACTCAACGTTTTCCACGGCGGTCTTAAAAGAGATGAGATTAAACGACTGGAAGATAAAGCCTATCATGTGGTTGCGGTACTCGGCAGCACGCGTCTCCGAGAGGTTCCAGATGGGTACGCCCGCCAGTTCGTAGGTACCCGAATCGTAGTTGTCCAGTATCCCTAATATATTTAACAAGGTGGACTTGCCCGAGCCGGAGGCGCCCATGATGGAGACGAACTCGCCCTTCGCGATGTCGAGCGAGATGCCCTTCAGCACGTGCAGCGGCTGGGCACCCTGATAGGTCTTGTTGATATCCTTTAAATGAATCATATAGTGGTTATTGTTGATAATTCTGTTGGTTTGACGTGCAAAATTAATACAAAGTTGCACAATAGCAGCAATAATATCGATTATTTAACCTCTTGTAAGTTTTTATAAGTCTCGGAGTAATCAATCCCCCTCCTACAGGAGACACCTTATCTAATTAATCCCCCTCCTACAGGAGACACCTTATCAATTCAATCCCCCTCCTACAGGAGACACCTTATCAATTCAATCCCCCTCCTACAGGAGACACCTTATCTGATTAATCCTCCCCCTACAGGGGGAGTTAGAGGGGGTCACTGCCATCTGTTATGCGGGGAAGGATGACCTCCCCTAACCCCTCCTGTAGGAGGGGGATTAGAATCCGCGGAGTAATTAATCCTCCCCCTACAGGAGACACCTTATCTAATTAATCCTCCCCCTACAGGGGGAGTTAGAGGGGGTCACTGCCATCTGTTATGCGGGGAAGGATGACCTCCCCTAACCCCTCCTGTAGGAGGGGGATTGGTTACTCTGAGGATTCCCAGGCCTCCCTGATTTCCTCAAAGCCGATGTCGAGTAGGCGCATCTGGCGGAACAGTTCTGGCAGGCGCTCTTTCATGAACTCCCGCTTGCGGGCCTTCAGGATCTGCTTCTTCGCCCCTTTCGTGACGAAGTAGCCCAGTCCGCGCTTGTTGTAGATGATCTCCTCGCGGGCCAGTTGCTCATAAGCCTTCACGGCGGTATTCGTATTCACCTCCAGCAGTACGGCATACTCACGCACGGAGGGGATGCGGTCGTCGTCCTTATATTTACCTGCAAGGATTTCGTCGCACAGGCGGTCTGCCATCTGCAGGTAGATGGCCTTATCGTTTGAGAATGTCATAGTTCGTCCATTTAGTAGTGATGAGTTCGAAATGCTTGAAGACGTGGAACGAGGCCCAGTAATTCGCCATAGAGATTATGGGCAGTACGAAGCAGAGCGCAACGCCCATGCCCGTAATGCCGCGAAGGATATGGTCAACCCAGTTGTAGACGGGCATACCAAAGGAGCCGGAGATTCTGTCGAACAGGAAGACGACCGTCAGAAGTGCCACACTCGTGACGGCGAAGGTATACTTGCGAAGCAGCGTCCCGCCAAGCGTATAGACCGAATGCACCCACACGGCGAGCAACACATGGTAGATCAAGGTAGACCACTCGTTCTCCCACGTCCACCAGATGCCACTACCCCACACCGTCATCAGACGGGGAATCAACCTTGAGAGTGTGAAACGGGTGGCCGACGACCAGAAGTAAAACGTCTCTTCGACGCCATTCCATTCGATCTCTTTGTAGACGGCCTCATCCCCTGACAACACATGACTGCCCCAGAACCAAGCCATACGGAGCGTGTCGCCCACAACGAAAGCCAGGAACATGCACAGCACGCTGACGACCGTCACGTAGAAAACCAGCGAGAGATACTTCTCGAGGTTCGTCGACGGCAGCATCAGGAAGGCCGTCCGCTTACGCTTGTCGCCGATGCTTGAGACGACAGAACTGGCGAATATGACCGATGCCATCACCATAAACACTTCGCCGACCTCGGCTATGCTTTGAAGCATATAAAAAGGATTCTTGTATGACACCACCGTTTGCATCAGCATCTCATATAAGAAGATGCCCAGAGCAGAGCCGACAGTCCACATCAGCAATGAGCGGAAGTTCACTGTGACCACCCAACGTAGGGTCTTTCCAAATCTACAGAAACTAAAATTATTCATATCTCGAAATTACTATGAACACTAAACTCCATACACATTAAGAACATTTTAAAGGTTCACGAACTTTCCAATGGCCTGCTGTCTGCAGAAGAATCTGTAAGACAGCCAGAAATTCAGCACTGTGAGCACTATAAAACCAAAATGGAAATAAGCCCGATAGTTTAAAAATGCAATATTCACATTCGGCCAACCACCAGCCAAAGCCAAAAGCAGCATATAGCCTATGATGAGCACTACACTCGTCGCAATCCAGTTGTACTTATGCGAACGGCAGAAGGTCGCTCCAACAGCGTAAAACGAATGCAGCCATACGAGAAGCAGCAAGAGACTGACTCGAAAGCCTTGGGTTTCCCTATAAGTTTCATCCACACCACCCTTCAGGCATTCCATCACCAGCATCACACGCTCATGCCCCAGCAGCACGTTTATCCCATACTGGACGGCATCTGCTACGACGAATGCCAGAAGGCAACACGGAATCAGCAGCAGCCAATAGCAGTAGCGCATCACGTACTTCTCCAGATTAGAGGCCGGCAGCATCAACAGCCGTTGGTCGTCATACTTGCCCTTCATACTATTGAACATCATCGAAGCACCCATTACGGAAATGCCAATAGCAAAAAGCACTATGATGGATGTACATGCATAGTAAGCAAACAACACCGTATCCTTCTGATGATTGTCCATCACACAAGTGAAGAACAGGAACATAAGCGTCATCACCACAAGCCATCTGAGTATGGTCTTGACGAACCACTGCCTGTCCATCGTGAACGACCATCGCGCCAGTTTCAAGAATCGTTGCATATTGAACTGTATCATATCTTCATATTCGTTTTGTATCGTTTAACTAGGTAACCTGTTCTCCCCCTACAGGGGGAGTCAGAGGGGGTCATATCCTTCATCATTGTCATCATAACCTATCAATTCATCCTTATGCCACCCCTCCATCAAAACGGGATTATCTCCAAAGCCCTGGATGCTCTTCAATATGGCTTCCGGATGATTGAATACCACATCATTAGAGTATCTCAAAACCGTTATGCCTTGGCTGTACAGATATTCCGTCCTTACTTCGTCTTTAATATCTGCCATGGCCTCGTCATGCACGCCACCATCCAATTCTATACAGAGATTCAATCCATAGCAATAGAAATCCATCACGTAATGCCCTATTGGGTGCTGCCGGCGGAAACGATACCCTGTTGCATTTCCTCTAAGATATTTCCAAAGAACAGTTTCTGCAGCAGTCATTTCTCGTCGTAACTGACGGGCAAGATGCTTGTTTCCGTAATTTGCGGTTTTATTGTTCATCTCATATTTCTTTTACTCGGTTATATCCTATTTGTGACCTCCTTTCTTGTAGGAGAATGAGAGTGACCTCCCCTAACCCCTCCTGTAGGAGGGGGATGGTTAGTTTGCTCCTATATTTTCCCCTGGGTGATGGCATTGAAGAGCAGTTCGAGATTGATCTGAGTCTCAGCCTGTCCTTCCTTGCGAAGCGCTATCACGGCATTGCCCTGTAGCGAAGGCTCGCTATAGAGCACATCGCTATCTATCTCCCTCCTACAGAAGGCATCATCACTATCTGTCCCCCTCCTACAGAAGGCATCATCACTATCTGTCCCCCTCCTACAGGAGGGGTTAGGGGAGGTCCCCACCCCACGATACTCGAAGCTGTACTTCTCCGTAATCTCCGCCACGCTCGCATCCAGCAGCAACTTCCGAGGACTCAGAATCAGGATATGATCCAGCAGCGACTCCACATCATGCACCTGATGGGTGGAGATGATCAGCGTACGACCCTCCGCCATATTCTGCGCAACCACCTTGCGGAACTGGCTCTTGCCTGGGATGTCGAGCCCGTTCGTAGGCTCGTCCATCAGCAGCAACTTCGTACCTGCGGCCAGCGCGAACGACATATACACCTTCTTCTTCTGTCCCATCGACAGCGCATTCAGTTTGATGTCCGTCGTGAGTTCAAAATCTTTGAGACAGGACTCCAGCACCTCCCGCGAGAATCGGGGATAGAACGGGGCGTTGATCCTGACATACTGCTCCAGCGACATACTGGGCAGGTCGAACTCCTCGGGCACGATGAATATCTCCTGCAGCGTTTCCGGCTTGCGCAGACGGGTCTCGAGACCGTCGAAACGCACGCTTCCCTTCTTCGGACGCAGCAACCCGCTGATGAGATACAGCAGGGTCGACTTGCCCGTGCCGTTCTTACCCAGCAGTCCATAGATGTTGTCTTCCTTCAGCGTCAGACTGAAATCCTCGAATACCTGAGCCTCCTGCCCGGCATACCTGAAACTGATGTTCTCTACTTCTATCATAACCTTTTTGCTTTGATTGAATATGCCTGTTATGGTGTACTACCTTATTAGTACACTGCAAAAGTAAGACTTTTACCAATACGCTCCAAACATTTCGGCAGAAAAGTCTCATCCCTTAACATTATTTAAAGATTTCTTTTTCACGTGTACATTATATTATTAGTAACTTTGCAGGCAAAAACTAACGTATGACACTCAAAGACTTTTTATCCAAGAACGACCGCTTCGCAGCCAACAGCGGCTGCGTGCTGAAGGAGATACGCGAGGGCTATGCCTGCGCCGAGTTGGCTGTGACGTCAGAGCATCTGAATGCAGGAGGCGTGTGCCAGGGCGGCGTCTACTTCACCCTGGCCGACATCGCTCTGGCAGCCGTGATGAACAGCCACAAGGGGCTCACCTTCGGCATAGAGAACAACATCATGTTCCTGCACAGCGCCAAGGCGGGCGACACGCTGACGGCAGAGGCCACCGAGGTGTATAATCACCACAAGATACCCTACGTGGAAGTGCGCATAACCAATCAGGATGGCGAACTCTGCTGTGTGGTGACGGGTCTGGCCTACCGCAAGGACGCCACGCTCCCGGTCGACGGACTGATGTAACCAATGCACAATGCATAATTATAAGTTATGAATTATGAAGAAACTGTTGGTCGATTCAGTTTTTTTTCGTACCTTTGCATACAAAAATTAAAAAAGACGAAAGATGAAGATAGGATTTGACAACGAGAAATACCTGAAGATTCAGTCAGAGCATATCCGTGAGCGCATCGCACAGTTTGACGGCAAACTCTACCTTGAACTAGGCGGCAAGTTGTTCGACGACCATCACGCCTCGCGCGTGCTGCCAGGCTTCAAGCCCGACTCCAAACTGCGCATGCTGGCCCAACTCCGCGAATCGATAGAGATACTGATAGTGATCAGTGCCGAGGACATCGAGAAGAACAAGGTGAGAGCCGACTTGGGCATCACATACGACGAGGACGTGCTGCGACTGCGCGACGAGTTCATGAGCCGCAACTTCTTTGTAGGTTCCGTAGTGATCACCCATTACAACGGACAGAGTGCCGCCGACCAGTTCCGCCACCGTCTGGAGCGCATGGGCATCAAGTCGTACGTCCACTACCCCATCGACGGCTATCCCCACAACGTGGAACTGATAGCCAGCGACGAGGGCTTCGGCAAGAACGACTATGTGGAGACCTCGCGCGAACTGGTCATCGTGACAGCCCCTGGTCCTGGCAGCGGCAAGATGGCCACCTGCCTCTCGCAACTCTACAATGAGAACAAGCGCGGCATCCGTGCGGGCTACGCTAAGTTTGAGACTTTCCCCGTCTGGAACCTCCCCCTGAAACACCCCGTGAACATCGCCTACGAGGCGGCTACTGCCGACCTGAACGACGTGAACATGATCGACCCCTTCCATCTGGAAGCCTACGGCAAGACTGCCGTCAACTACAATCGCGACGTAGAGATATTCCCCGTGCTCAACGCCCTCTTCGAAGGCATCTATGGGGAGAACCCCTATAAGTCGCCTACAGACATGGGCGTCAACATGATCGGCTTCTGCATCTCCGACGACGAGGTGTGCTGCAAGGCATCGAAGGACGAGATCATCCGCCGCTTCTACGATGCGACCAACAAACTGGCCGACGGCGCTGACAATGAGAATGAGGTGAGCAAGATCAGGCTGCTGTTCAATCAGGCGAAGATATCGACGGCCTTCCGTCCGGTGACGACGGCTGCCTACGAGAAGAAACTGGAGAGCGGACATACGGCTGCCGCCATCGAACTGGAAGACGGCACCATCATCACCGCTAAGTCGACACCGCTTCTGGGCTGTAGCGCCGCCCTCCTGCTCAACGCCACGAAGTATCTGGCAGGCATTGACCACGAGGCCAAACTGATCCCACAGAGCCTCATCGAACCAGTGCAGAAGACGAAGACGGAGTATCTGGGAGCCAAGAATCCGAGACTACACACCGACGAGGTGCTGGTGGCCCTCAGCGTGTTATCCGAGAGCGACGAGCGCTGTCGGAAAGCCCTGGAGCAGTTGCCACAACTGCGCAACTGCCAGGTTCACTCCACGGTGATGCTCTCAGAGGTTGACCGTAAGATATTCAAGAAACTGGGATGCGGGCTGACCTGCGATCCCGTCAGAAAGAAATAACTGCTCAGTATGAAAAACCTATTGTAAATACCAGGTGCGAGTGACCTCCCCTAACCCCTCCTGTAGGAGGGGGATTGAAAACAGAGATGCTTCCTGTAGGAGGGGGATTAGGTACGAACACCTAGGGAAAAGGGATTTTCTACACTCAGCATCCCCCTCCTACAGGAGGGGTTAGGGGAGGTCACCCTGCACTATTTCTTCGCCGTCGTACATTCGTTCACCAGATAGACGATGCTCATGTAGGGGATGCCCGTGTTCGTCTCTAGGCCGATCTCACAGGTTCGGCTGTTACTGTAGCCCACCTCGATATGATTCATCTCTATCTGCGGACGCAGTTTGCGCAGACCGTACTTGTTCAGTTCTGGGAAGGAGAATCCTCTGTCGCCTGCAAAGCCGCAACAGCCTACGCCCTCAGGCAGGAAGACATTTCTGGAGCACATCTTGGCGAGAGCAATCAAGTCATCAGCCACCCCCATCTCCCGGGTCGAGCACGTCAGATGCAGGGCGATATGCCGGTCAGTCGGATGGAAGTCAAGACGCGGCACAAGATACTTCATGATAAACTCAGCCGGCTCGTAGAGTTTCATCTTCTTCATCACCTTGCCCTGCGGGCGAATTGATTCACGCTCAGCAAAGTCGATGCGAGCATCACTCTGCTCTCGCTCACCCATCACTTTCTTCATACGATGCAGACAAGGACTCTGGGCACAGAGCACGGGATACTTACCCTGCTCAGAGGCCTTCCACAGCGCCTGCTCCAGTTCGGCACTCTTACGGTCGGCGATGTCGAGCATACCCTTCGACTCCCATATCTGTCCGCAGCACATCCGCTCCATGCCCTCAGGGAAGATAACCTCATAGCCAGCCTTGGCCATCAGTTGGATCACTTCGTCCACAAGGTCGTGTATCTTGCCGCCCTGCTTCGACTGTCCCATCGTCTGATTGATACAACTGGGGAAGTAGACCACCTTCAACGGCGAATGCGGCTCTTCCTTATGCGGGATGGACTTCTCGATGATAAACTGCGTGAGGTCCGACTTCTTCGGCTGTCGCTTCTTCTTTGGCATAGCCGTTGTCCAGAGCGGCATTCCCATCTTGTTCATGCCTCGGCATACCTGCGACATCAGCGTAGGTCCGAGGGTGACATGTCCGAGGTGAGCCACATCGAGCACCACGCGCAGCCCTGACTTGATGCCCGCCATGTGGTTGGCTGCGAACTCGCCCACCTTATAGCCCATCGGATTCTTGTTCATATCCATCTGACGGATGAGATGCGTCAGTTCTCCTGTATTGATCTTCATCGGACAGGAGGTAGAGCAGAGCCCGTCCGTCGCACAGGTCTGGTCACCGTAGTACTTATACTGCTTCTTCAGCGTGGCCAGCCGCTCCGGATTCTTACCCGTGGCTTCCAGTTCGCGTATCTCGCGCTGCACGGCGATACGCATTCGCGACGAGAGGGTCAGACCGCACGACATACAGTTGACCTCGCAGAAGCCGCACTCGATACACTTGTTGGCACGCTTCACCTGCCCGATGGTCTCCTTGGCCGTCGAGAGCGATGGGTCCATCAGGTAGTGACCGCCATCGGGCACACTGGCGAAGTCGAAGTCGAGTACAGGGAGCGGCTTCAGGCACTTGATGAAACAGTCAGGATCATCATTGAAGATGACACCCTGGTTCAGCAGGCCGTCTGGGTCGAAGATGGCCTTCAGTTCCTTCATCGCCTCATAGGCTTTTTTGCCCCACTCGTATTTCACAAACGGTGCCATGTTGCGGCCCGTGCCGTGTTCTGCCTTCAGAGAGCCGTCGTACTCCTCGACCACAAGTCGGGCCACGTCGCGCATCATCTCGGCATAGCGTGCCACCTCGTGCTCGTCGGCGAAACTCTGGTTCAGGATGAAGTGGTAGTTGCCCTCGAAGGCATGACCGTAGATACAGGCGTCGTCATAGCCGTGATCGGCTATCAGTTTCTGCAGTTTCACCGTCGCCTCTGGCAGCGACTCGATGGGGAAGGCCACATCCTCGATGAGACACGAGGTGCCGATGGGACGCGTACCGCCCACGGAGGGGAAGATGCCAGAACGGATGGCCCAGTATTTGCCATAGACTTTCGGATCCTCCGTAAACTCTCCCACGACGTTCTCCCCGCCCCTGTCTGGGGAGGGGTTGCTCCCCACGACGTTTTCCCCGCCCCTGTCAGGGGAGGGGTTGGGGGTGGGGTGATAGAGCCGGAACTGCGAGAGGCACTCCTGGATCTTTGCTATTTTCTCCAGCAACTGCTCATGGGTGACGGCCTTCGTCTCCGTGAGGATAGCCGTCAGGTTGTGATAGTCGCCAGGCGCCACGCCCTCTATCCTGCCCGCATCCACATCTTTCTTATATTGCAGGAACACGGGGTCATCCACCGAGTTCAGCGACATATAGTCGAGCATCTCCGCACTCTTCACCATCAGGTTCTCGGCACTCATCTTCAGGTCCTCTTCGCCAGCCTGCAGTTTCTTCATCGCCACCACGGCCTCACAACTCTCCTTCATCGTCAGGAAGTAGACCATAGCCGAAGCCTTGAAGGGATAGTCGTGCAGCGTTTTCATCGTCACCTCCGACAGAAAGGCGAGCGTACCCTCGCTGCCCACCATCGAGTGGGCGATGATGTCGAAGGGATCATCATAGGCCACGAGCGGACGGAGGTTCAAGCCCGTCACGTTCTTGATTGAATATTTGGTGCGGATGCGCGAAGCCAGTTCCTCATCGCCCCTCACCTTGTCGCGCAGGGCCTCAATCTTCTTCAGGAAGTCCGGATGCGATTCCCTGAACTTCCTGCGGCTCTCCTCGTCGCCCGTGTCCAGCACCGTGCCGTCGGCGAGAATCAGTCTTGCACTCACCATCATACGGTCGCTGTTGGCATGCACGCCACAGTTCATGCCCGAGGCATTGTTGACCACGATGCCGCCCACCATTGCCGAACCGACAGAGGCGGGATCAGGCGGGAACACACGGTTGTAAGGCTGCAGGATCTTATTCACCCTCGCCCCTACGATGCCTGGCTGCAGTTTTATACTTTCGCCATCTGGCGAAAGTACGAAGCCCTCCCAGTGCTTGCCCGCCACGATGAGCACACTGTCCGTACAACTCTGTCCGGAGAGCGAAGTACCTGCCGCACGGAAGGTGAAGGGCAGTTTATACTTACGGCAAGCCTTGACTATTTTGGAGATCTCCTCCTCACCGTCACTGCGGATGACGACTTTCGGAATCTGGCGATAGAAACTGGCATCGGTTCCCCATCCGAGGGTACGGAGTTCATCTGTGTAAATACGGTCAGACGGCAGGAATAGTCTGAG
This sequence comes from uncultured Prevotella sp., assembly GCA_947167845.1. Lineage (GTDB taxonomy): Bacteria > Bacteroidota > Bacteroidia > Bacteroidales > Bacteroidaceae > Prevotella. Next base: position 23,882 of record CAMVJQ010000031.1, read on the forward strand.
GTCGGAAAGGAATTGTTCAATCATAGGTCGTTATTGGATTACAAAATCGTGTATTACCATGCTGCAAAGATACTAAAAAAAAACCACGTTATTCATCCGTTTTTGATTTTTTCACAAAAAAGATAGCGGATATGTCAGGAATAATGTGTATATTTGCCACAAATCCGCATCCACTTGTGCGAGGAACCGATGTAATAATAACGTAATAACCCAAAACCTATGTCAGCATTAGTATCTGCTATTCCTATTCTTCTACTCATCGTGTTGATGATGGGATTCAAAGTGTCTGGCTATAAGAGTGCCGTCGTCACTCTCATCGTAACAATCCTCCTGGCTCTTTTTGCCGCCCCGGCCTTAGGCATCATCCCAGAGAAGTATACCGAAGCCTCCGTCTTTGGCATCACCCTCTGGTCGGTCGTCGAGGGATTACTCAAGGCCTGCTTCCCCATCATCCTCATCATCATCTGCGCCATCTTCAGTTACAACATCCTCTGCGAGACCAAGGAGATAGAGACCATCAAGACGCAGTTTATCCAGATGACATCCGACAAGGGTCTGCTCGTACTGCTCCTGACGTGGGGCCTCGGCGGTGTGCTCGAGGGCATGGCAGGCTTCGGAACGGCTGTGGCCATCCCTGCCGCCATCCTCATCGGACTGGGTTTCAAGCCGATGTTCTCAGCCGTCATCTGTCTGATAGCCAATACGGTGGCCGTGGGTTTCGGAGCCGTCGGTCTCCCCGCCACCACCCTGGCCAATCAGGTGGCTGCCAGTGGCGTGGCCACGCCTGAGGAACTCTGCGAGGTCGCCACCTTCATCATCCTGCAACTGTCGCTGATGTTCTTCATCACCCCCTTTCTCATCCTGATGCTTACCGACCGCACCAAGATTCTGAAGAACATCACCATCGCCCTTTTCGTGGGCACATTCTCTATCGTCGTGCAGTTCTGCTGCGCCCACTTCATCGGCCCTGAGACACCCGCCATCCTCGGCTCCGTCGCTGCCATCATCGCCATGCTCATCTACAACAAGTTGTTCATCCACGATGAGGACCCGAAGGACGAGGTCATCGTTGAGAAGAAGAAGTTCAGCCTCACTAAGACCCTCAAGGCCTGGAGCGTCTACGGTCTCATCATTTTCTTCATCCTCATCAGCAGCAAGATCGTACAGCCCATCAACGAGTTGCTCAACAACACGCTGGTCACCAAGTTCGAACTGCCCGTCATCGGCAACACCTTCAAGTTTGGCTGGCTCTCCAATGCCGGCCTGATGATTTTCCTCGGTGCCGTCATCGGCGGTCTGATTCAGGGTATGAGTTTCGGTAGCCTGATGAAAATGCTGGCCAAGACCACTCTCAACCTGCAGAAGACTGTGGTGACCATCTGCTGCCTCGTGGCTATGGCAATGCTGATGAACAATACCGGCATGACCAACGACATCGCCAAGGGCCTCGTGCTCCTGACGGGCTCCGCCTTCCCGTTCTTCGCACCGCTGATTGGTTCTATCGGCACCTTCGTCACGGGTAGCGCCACCAATGCCAATATCCTCTTCGGCAAACTCCAGGCCACCGCTGCCAGCGACCTCGGGCTCATCAACCAAGGCACTTTCTTCGGTGTAAGCGGTAGTGAGACCAACTGGCTGGCCGCAGCCAACTGTGCCGGTTCCGAGGGCGGCAAACTGCTCTCGCCGCAGTCGATAGCCATTGCCACGGCTGCCTGCGACATGGAGGGTCAGGACGGCGACATCATGCGCAAGACGATGCCATTCGCCATCTTCTGGATCCTGATGAACGGCCTGATGGTGTTCCTCGGACTCCACGTCATCTGACGGTTCTTGAGATTTGGTTGCCAAAGGCAGTTATACACTTTCTATCGCAGCTTTGATACCTGTCATATTGCTACGGGAGACGGGAATGGTGTCGTGACTGTGTTTGATCAGTAGTTGCATGGTGCCGGAACTGGAGATAATTTGCTCCACTTGGCCGAGGTTGACGAGGAAAGCGCGATGGCAACGGACAATTAGCGGATAGGATTGTAATGCAGCATCCATCTGCTTGGATGTGGTACGTAGCATGTCTGATCGTACTTGCCCTTCACGCCAATGTACTACCTTTACATAGTTGCCGACGGATTCTATATATAATAAGTGGGAAACGGCAAGCGTGACCTTTTCGTTGGTAGAGCCGGTTAGCGTGATGGTCACTGGCTGCATAGCAGTCTCTGATTCGATTGGCAACTCTTCAGCTACTTCTTCCAAATGCTGTTCGGCAAGGGATTGCGGCTTTGCCAGTTTCTCTTCATATCGTTTGTTGCGATTTTCTACTTCTTGTTGCAACAGGTGCAGTTGCTCGTTCATCCGCCGTGTCTCTTCCAGTTCGACCGCAAGGTAGCGGCTGCGAAACTTATATCGCCAATAGAGCCCGACGACGAATGAGCAGAAAGCCAAAAGCAAGACAGCCTGGAGGATTCCCCTCCACGACAACGGATCAGTGGCACCTATACTGCTCATGGGGAAATGGAGATAGACGCAGATAAAAAGTGCCTCCAAAGGAGTATTAATCAGTTGAAACCATAGATTGCGGCGGATAATATACTCAACACCCTTATCAAGCGATGAAGGCAAGCCCAGGATATGGGTAACAATACCTTCTGTAACATAACAAACTCCGACCCCAAGTATCCAGATGGCCAAAAAGTGCAGATACAACATCAGCCCTAACGCTTCTAAGCCGATAGGTTTGAACACAACAAAGGCGAGGCATGTTATGCCGACGCTGATGATGCGTACACGGAGTGTCTCTTTCTGTCTTTCGCTCATGGGTGCAAAGGTACGAAAATAAATTGAAATGTTGTGTGCATTTCGTAACAGATTGCCTACCATTCGTCACATTGCCCTGCCATTCGTCACATTTCCGTGCAGAATATCCCTGATATTTGCGTGGGGAGCCCCTTCAGCGTAATTTTGCACTCGCAATCGTGCAACAAAATCGTAAAAAATAAAGGTTATGAAAACAAGAGCAATTATCGGAATCATTTTCATCGTAGCCAGTCTTCTGAAGTTGGCAACGATGTGGGGACTGCTTCATTGGAAGTGGTTTGAGCGAGTGAGCGAAGAGCCGTGGGGTACTTACCTGAGTATCTTTGTCCTATTGTATGTAGGAGTGAATCTTGTCTTAGAGAGTTATAGAAAGGATCCTGACCAGTGGTTGGAACGTCCTATCCCTTCATTGGATGAAGGCAAGCGGATGTGCTGCTCTGTGCATTATGGCGGCGACGAGTATATCTTCCGCGGCGAGCCGTTTCACGGTGCCCGGTTGGATGCCTTCTGCGGGGGTATACGTATGGACTTGCGCGGGGCCGTTATCACTGAGGATGAGGAGATAGACATCCATACTTTCTGCGGAGGTATCGAATTGCTTGTTCCTCCGACTGTCAATGTCGTGGTAAAGAGCCGTAGCTTCATCGGAGGGGTCGGCAACGCTACAGAACGGAATACAGACACTAATGCCCCTTGTCTGCACATCGTTGCCAGCAATTTTTTCGGAGGAGTAGATATTAAGAATTAAATCAAGAAAATGTCAATATGAACAAGAAACATTTAATCATCCTGCTCATGGCGTTTTGTCTCAGCCTTGGCGAAATATCGAGACAGGATGTAGTGATATTCACCGTTACCTTCAATACAAATGGGAAGGTCATCGCATATAATTCGGTGAAAGATTATCCATATTACCGTCATTAACAAAATGAACAGGATAATATTTTCACTCCTCGCATTTGTCAGCGTGACAGCATGGGCACAGGAGCCAAGAGACTCCACAGAATCTGTAAAACAGTTTGTAGAGTTGCAGGAGGTCGTCATCAGGGGCGGCCTCCCCAACACCCGACTGAAGGCCGGTGCGATGATTACCCGCATTGAGGGCACACCGCTGGCTCAGTCGGGCACGCTGGGCGAGATGCTTGTCATGGTTCCGCCTCGGCCTCGTGGCACAGAAAAGTTTGCTCAAAGACCGCTCGCTCACCCTCCGTTGTGCCATCCTCGACTGCCTGCAGCGCAACCGCGTCAACGAGTCGGGCGACCTGGGCTACAACCAGTTCCGCCAGACCAACCGATACTCCACCCACAAACTCTACCTCACGCTCTCCTACCGCCTTAACGCCACTCGCAGCAAATACAAGGGAACAGGTGCAGGCAAGGAGACACAGGAGAGAATGAGTTCGTAAAAATCAACGTAAGCCATGTAGTTTTTCGGCTGCATCGAGCGTCTAACGAACAAAATGTTCAACAATAAAACATATTATGACAATGATTAGAAGAATGTTTTTCGCCGTGGTCCTCGCCCTTGTTAACTTGGCAGGCATGGCACAGACAATCAGAGAGAACATGGACCCGAGTGTGAAACCTGGTGACGACTTCTGGCAGTACGCCGTGGGTGGATGGCTGAAGGCGAACCCATTAGATGCGCAGCACCCTGAGAATGGGGCATTCACCGAGTTGTATGAGCTGAACAACGACCGCATCAACAAACTCATTCTGGCATACGCAGAGAAGAAGGATCTGCCGCAGGGTTCCGATGGACAGAAGATAGGTGCGCTCTATCGTCTCTACATGGACAGCGTCAGCCGCAACCGTATGGGCTACGAGCCGATTATGCCTTACCTGAAGCAGGTGCGCGAGGTGCAGACCCGTGACGAGGCGCTGCGCCTGATGTACGCCCTCGATGCCAAGGGCTTCAACACGGCTCCCTTCGGCCTCAGTCTGAGCCTGAACCCCTTCAACTCATCAGAGTATCTGATGTTTGCGGGGCATGGTGGTACCTCGCTGCCCAAGGAGTACTACGACCAGCCAAACGAGCAACAGCAGGCCACCGTTGCCGCCGTCAAGAGTCTGAACAAGGACTATCTGAAGATGGTGGGCTACAGCGAAGCCGCAGCCGAGCAGAAGATGCAAGCCGCATGGGCCATTGAGTATAGAATAGGTATGAAGACACTCGACCAGGTGGCCCGTCGCGATCCGATGGCTACGAACCACCCGATGTCATGGGAGCAGCTGCTCAACGATTTCAAGGGCATCGATTATGTGGCCTATCGTGATGCCTTAGGGCTGCCGAAGGACATCGACGTGGTGAACGTCGGTGAGTTCGATGCGATACACGAGGTAGAGAAAGTGCTGGCCGAGACGAGCGTAGAGGACTTGAAATCATATATGGAGTTGCACGTCATTAACGCCTACGCAGGTTTTCTGAGCGATGCCTTCACCGACCGTGCCTTCGAGGCCTCAAAGGTCATCAGCGGTGTGCAGGAGCAGCAGCCACGCTGGAAGCGTGCCGTCGCTACCATCAGTGGCAATCTGGGCGAAACCATCGGCAAACTCTACGTCAAGGAATACTTCCCCGAGAGTAGCAAACAGCGTGTTTACCGTCTGGTGAAGGACTTACAGCAAGCCTTCGAGGACCGTCTGAAGGAGAACACCTGGATGAGCGACTCGACTAAAGCCAAGGCTCTGGAGAAGCTGCACGCCATGCACATCAACGTAGGCTATCCCGACAAGTGGCAGGACATGGAGAAGTTCATTGACATCCGCGAGACGGAGAACCTCGTAGAGAACTTCATCCGCATCAAGCAGGAGTCGCGTCAGGCTGGGTTGCGCAAGTACTGGCATCAGCCCGTTGACAAGACTATGATGCCCTGCTCGCCGCAGACGGTCAATGCCTTCTATCACCCGCTCTTCAACAGCATCAATTTCCCCGCAGCCATCCTACAGCCTCCGTTTTTCGACCCCGAGGCCGATTATGTCTGCAACTACGGTGCCATCGGTGCTGTCATTGGCCACGAGATGACCCACGGCTTTGACGACCAGGGCTGTCAGTTCGACAAAGACGGTAATCTCGCCAATTGGTGGACGGCTGACGACAAAGCCCGCTACGATGAGCGCACCAAGGTCATCGCCGACTGGTTCAGTGAGCAGGAAGCCGTGCCTGGTCTGAAAGTGAACGGTCAGAAAACCCTCGGCGAGAACGTCAGCGACAATGGTGGCCTGAAGATTGCCTATCGTGCCTACAAGAATCGCATGGCCTCTGAGCCCCTCGGCGATGTCGATGGCTTCACCCCTGATCAGCGTTTCTACTTGGCTTATGCCCGCGTCTGGGCTTGCAACTCAACGCCTGAGTACACCGCCATGTTGGTGAACAGCGACGTTCACTCACCAGCTCGTCTGCGTGTGATGGCAGCCCTGCCGATGATTGATACCTGGTACGAGGCTTTCGGCATCCTGCCCACCGACAAGATGTTCATCCCTAAAGAGAAGCGAGCATTAGTGTGGTAAATGATGAATGATATGAAAAGAGTAAGTTTAAGATTTGCAGTGCTGATGGCTGCAATGATGATGACAGTAATGACGTTCGCCGATACACAGGACTGGGGCGGACGAGTGATTGACGAGAAGGGCGAACCGATGCCCTATGTGAATGTGGTGTTGCTGTCGCTGCCCGATTCTGCTTTCGTACAGGGTGCGATGACTGACGAGCAGGG
>CAMVJQ010000032.1 GCA_947167845.1 uncultured Prevotella sp.
TATTCAAAAAAACTGTATGTAAAAACAGTAAGGGTGACGCATCGCTGAAGTCAGGGGGAGCACTTTTTCCGCAATACTCCCCGCCCCTATAAGGGGAGGGGGCAGGGGTGGGGTGAATCAATAAGGTTCGACCGATTATTAACTTAAGTTTCGGAAGTTCAGAAGTCCCTTTATATAAAGGAGTTTCTCTTGCTTGCTGTAGGGCGTTTTGCTTGTCAAACGCCGCCTGCCGCATCATCCCTGGAGCGGCATTAGACAAGATAAATGCCCTACAGCAGACTGATAAAGAACTTCCGAAAGATGATTATTAATAATAGGTTGTGACCATGTTTTTCTCCTCCACCCCTAACCCCTCCTCCTAGGAGGAGGGGAGTCTGCTGGTGGAAATCCTCCTCCCAAGAGGAGGGGAGTCTGCTGGTGGAAATCCTCCTCCCGGGAGGAAGGGAGTATTGACACGCGTGCACATGTGAAATATACCATGACCCCACGGCCCGACAGTGCCTGATGGGCTCGCCGAACTTACAAAAGAAAGAGAATAAATTGGAAAAAAGGAAATAATTATTTTGTAATGCGCCCGACTTTTAGTACCTTTGCAGCCAGAAAGGAAATAATTAATGAAAAAGCAAAAAAGATAATGGAAAACAAGACTTTCAAGCGCACGACGGTGACGTCGGCGCTGCCATACGCTAACGGCGGCGTGCATATCGGCCATCTGGCCGGCGTGTACGTGCCCGCTGACATCTATGTGCGCTATCTGAGACTGAAGAAGCGCGAGGTGCTGTTTATCGGCGGTTCTGACGAGCACGGCGTGCCCATCACCGTGCGCGCCCGCAAGGAGGGCATCACGCCGCAGGACGTGGTGGACCGCTATCACAAGATGATCAAGGACTCGTTTGAGCAGTTCGGCATCTCGTTCGACATCTACAGCCGCACCACCAGCGAGACGCACCACAAGTTTGCCGCCGACTGGTTCCGCAAACTCTACGATGAGGGCAAACTGACGGAAGAGACCACCGCCCAACTCTACGACGAGGAGGCCCGGCAGTTTCTGGCCGACCGCTACGTGACGGGCGAGTGCCCCTACTGCCACAACGAGGGGGCCTACGGCGACCAGTGCGAGAAGTGCGGCCGCGACCTCTCGCCGACGGAACTGATCAATCCCAAGTCGACCATCAGCGGCTCCACGCCCGTGCTGAAGGAGACGAAGAACTGGTATCTGCCCCTGAACGAGTATCAGGACTGGCTGAAGAAGTGGATCCTCGAGGAGCACAAGGAGTGGCGCCCGAACGTCTACGGACAGTGCAAGTCGTGGCTCGACATGGACCTCCAGCCGCGCGCCATGACCCGCGACCTGGACTGGGGCATCCCCGTGCCCATCGAGGGAGCCGAAGGCAAGGTGCTCTACGTGTGGTTCGACGCCCCCATCGGCTATGTGTCGAACACGAAGGAACTCTGCGAGCGCGAGCCTGAGAAGTGGGGTAACTGGGAGAAGTGGTGGCAGGATGAGGACACACGACTCGTACACTTCATCGGCAAGGACAACATCGTGTTCCACTGCATCATCTTCCCCGTGATGATGAAGGCCCACGGAGGGTTCATCATGCCCGACAACGTGCCTGCCAACGAGTTCCTGAACCTGGAGAACGACAAGATCTCCACCTCGCGCAACTGGGCCGTATGGCTGCATGAGTATCTCGTCGACATGCCTGGCAAGCAGGATGTTCTGAGATATGTGCTCACCGCCAATGCCCCTGAGACCAAGGACAACAACTTCACCTGGAAGGACTTCCAGGACCGCAACAACAACGAACTGGTGGCCGTCTACGGCAACTTCGTGAACCGTGCCCTCCAGTTGACAAAGAAGTACTGGCAGGGCGTCGTACCCGCCTGCGGCGAACTGCAGGACGTCGATAAGGCCGCCCTGGAGGAATTCAAGGACGTGAAGGAAAAGGTGGAGACGCTGCTCGAGCAGTTCAAGTTCCGCGATGCCCAATTTGAGGCGATGAACCTCGCCCGCATCGGCAACCGCTACATCACGGAGTGCGAGCCTTGGAAGGTGTGGAAGACCGACCCGAAGCGCTGCGAGACCATCCTCAATATCTGTCTGCAACTGACGGCCAACCTGGCCATCGCCTTCGAGCCGTTCCTGCCGTTCTCGAGCAAGAAACTCCGCGAGATGCTCAACATGGAGACCTTCGAGTGGGATCAACTCGGCTCGACCGACCTGCTGAAAGCCGGACACCAGTTGGGCGAGCCCACGCTGCTCTTCGAGAAGATAGAGGACGACGTGATCCAGAAGCAACTCGACAAACTGGAGGCCACGAAAGAAGAGAACCGGAGGCGCGAATGCACGGAGGCGCAGGGGAGCGAGAATACCCCTGCACCCCCAAAAGAAATCATCGCTTTCGAGGACTTCGAGAAACTCGACATCCGCGTCGGTCTGGTGAAGGACTGCCAGAAGGTGAAAAAGTCGAAGAAACTGCTACAGTTCACCATCGACGACGGCACGGGCCAGGATCGCACCATCTGTTCGGGCATCGCCGCCTTCTATGAGAAGCCGGAGGAACTGATCGGCAAGCGCATCCTGTTCGTGGCCAACTTCGCGCCCCGCCAGATGATGGGCATCGAGAGCCAGGGCATGATCCTCTCTGCCGTGGATGCCGACGAGAGCCTCAGCGTGGTGACGACAACGAAGGACGTGAAGCCTGGAAGCCAGGTGGGGTGAGAAAAGGTAGAAAGGTAGAAAGGTAAAAAAGTAAAAAGGTAAAAAGGTAGAAAGGGGATGCAGGCAATTATACTGGCGGCCGGCATGGGCCGCAGACTGGGAGAATATACGAGGGACAACACGAAGTGTATGGTCCCGGTGAACGGTGTGCGGCTCATCGACCGGCTGCTCAGGCAGTTGGAGCAGGAGCGGCTCGAGCGGGTCATCATCGTGGTGGGCTACAAGGGCCGCGAGTTGCGCGAGTATATCGGCCACCGCTATGACGGGCGGCTGAAGATAGAATTCGCCGAGAACCCCATCTACGACAAGACGAACAACATCTACTCGCTGTCGATCGTCAAGGACAGGTTGCAGGAGGACGACACGCTGCTGCTGGAGAGCGACCTCATCTTCAGCGACCGTCTGATCCCGATGATCCTGCAGCACCCCTACCCCAATCTGGCTCTGGTGGCCAAATACGAAAGTTGGATGGACGGCACGATGGTGCAAATCGACGACGAACAGAACATCGTCAACTTCATCTCGAAGGCGGCCTTCAACTATGCCGACGCCGGCAGTTACTACAAGACGGTCAACATCTATAAGTTCAGCAAGGACTTCCTCGGCGAGAAATACGTGCCCTTCCTCGACGCCTACACGAAGGCCGTCGGACTGAACGAATACTACGAGAACGTGCTGCGCATCCTCTCGCTGCTCAGCAGCCACGACCTGAAGGCCCTGCCCATCGGACAGGAGAAGTGGTACGAGATTGACGACAAGCAGGACCTGGACATCGCCGAGGCCCTCTTCGCCGACGAGCAGGACGTCATCCGCAAATACTACGGCCGCTACGGCGGATTCTGGCGATTCCCACAGATGCTCGACTACTGCTATCTGGTGAACCCCTACTTCCCCAGCCGCAGGATGAAAGATGAACTGCGGGCCAACTTCGACACGCTGCTGACGGAATATCCCTCGGGCATGAAGGTGAACACGCTCCTGGCCAGCAAGTGCTTCGGGGTGAGCGAGCCCTACATCGTGCCGGGCAACGGCGCGGCAGAGTTGATCAAGGTGCTCATGGATATTTCGGGGTCGCGGGGGAGCGAAGGCGCGGGGGCGTGGGGGAGCGAGAATAGTTCTATCGCTGAATCTAATCTCACTCCCCCGTACCCCCGCACCCCCACACCCCCGAAGATAGGATTCATACGGCCGACCTTCGAGGAGTATCCCAACCGCTATGACAGGGAGAGCCAGGTGACATTCGTGCCCCAGAACGAGGACTACCGCTATACTGCCGACGACCTGATGGACTTCTTCAGCGACAAGGACATCCGGCAACTGATGCTCATCAATCCCGACAATCCCTCAGGCAACTTCATCCCCAAGGCCGACGTTCTGCGGCTGGCCGGATGGTGCGGGCAAAGGGGCATCAGGCTCATCGTGGACGAGAGTTTCGTGGACTTCAGCCGCGACTATGCCACTAACTCCCTGCTGAGTGACGCGACACTGGAACAGTATCCACACATGGCCGTAATGAAGAGCATCTCCAAGAGTTACGGAGTGCCCGGCCTCCGGCTCGGCATCCTGGCCTCTGCCGACAAGGAACTGATAGCCCGCATCAAGAAAGAGGTGTCGATATGGAACCTCAACTCCTTCGCCGAGTTCTTCATGCAGATCTACAACAAGCACGAGAAGGACTATCAGCGGGCCTGCGCCAAGTTTGTGGCAGAGCGCGACGACTTCGAGAAGCAACTACGCTCGATACCCTTCCTGCGCGTGATGCCCTCCGAGGCCAACTACTTCCTCTGCGAGGTGCGCAAGCCCTATACGGCCAGCGAGATTGTGATACACACGCTGAAGCATCATAACATCCTGACCCGCGACTGTAGCCGGAAACCCGGACTGGACCCCGGCAGGCAGTATATGCGAATCGCCGTCAGAAGCCATGAGGACAACGCGCGGCTGGTGGAGGCACTGAGAGAATTGAAAACTGAGAATTGATGAAGATATGTATCTGTGGAGGTGGCAACTTAGGCCACGGAGTAACAGGCTTTGTGGCAGCACGCACGAAGCATGAGGTACGACTGCTGACCCGGCACCCTGAGCGGTGGAAGAAGAGCATCATAGTCAACCAGCCCGACCACTGGCTGCCGCTCATCGGCAATCCGGCACTGGTGACCAATAGTCCGGAGGAGGCCGTGGCCGGTGCCGATGTCGTCGTGCTCTGCCTGCCAGGCTTCTCCATCCGCGAGGTGCTCATGCAGATCAAGGACTCTCTGGAGCCCGATGCCATCGTGGGCTCCGTGGTGAGCAGCACGGGCTTCTTCTTCGAGGCGATGGACGTGCTGCCGCCGTCGCAGCCCCTCTTCGGCCTGCAGCGCGTGCCCTTCATCGCCCGAACCGTGGAGTACGGCCATGAGGCCAGCATACTGGGCTACAAAGACACGCTGGCCGTGGCCGTGGAGCAGACATGGCGCAAGCAGGAGACCCGCCAACTGTGCGAAATGCTCTTCAACACCCCCACCCAACTGCTCGACAGCCACTACGAAGTGAGCCTCTCCAACAGCAACCCCCTGCTACACCCCTCACGCCTCTACTCGCTGTGGAACAACTGGCAGCCCGGCACTGTCTATGACCGTCAGCCGCTCTTCTATGAGGAATGGACCGAGGAGGCAGCCCAGTGCTATATCGACATGGACAACGAACTGCAGACGCTGCTCGGGAAACTGTCTGTCAGGAAAGGAGCCCTGCCGACTGTGCTCGACTACTACGAGAGCACCGATGCCCCGTCGCTGGCACAGAAACTGCGCAGCATAGAGGCCTTCAAGGGCATTCTGGCTCCGATGAAAGCCGTGGAGGGGGGCTTCGTGCCCGACTTCGGGAGCCGCTATTTCACCGAGGACTTCCCCTACGGACTGGCCATCATACACAGACTGCTGCACGAGAAGAACGTCTCCTCGCCAACGACCGACCGCATCTTTGACTGGGGCATGAAATGCCTGAGCCTCTACAGCCAGTAAGCCTCAAACTTGTGGGTGACGCGCTGGTCTTCCGGCGGCAGCGTCATATAGTCGCCATAAGTGCGCTCCAGATAGTCGCGATAGCCCACCATCGTCTTGTACTGCCGCCCTTCGAAGTCAATATCCACCTGTGATGCTATATCCTCAGCGGGGAAGCAGCCCTTTATCCTGGGGCCTGCCTCCGTCATGTTGCAGACGGTCGACGTAGGTTCCTTCAGCACAATGAGACGCTCTATCCAGCGGTTGAGCACAGCGACGGGTATCGGCAGATAGCGATAGCAGAGCCAGGCCAGACGGGAGCCCAGATAGTTCTCCTGTGAGATTTTGCAGCGGCGTATCTTGTAGAGCAGATATTTCAGGCGGAAGATGCGCCGGCGCTCCAGAAGATTGTCAGTGACGTAGTCAACAGGGAAGATGTCCATATAGACACCAAGCGAATAGCCCTTCGTCTCTTTCTCCAGCATCCGCGTCCGCACATCCACCACCTTGGCGAAAGTGTAATAGTAGTGCTTCTCCCAACGGGGATTCATGACCCTGTAGAACTCACCGCCATTATACTCCAGGAGGAAGCGCTCGTAGTCGGCACGAGGCATATAGATGTCGACATCGTCGTCCCAGGGAATATAGCCATGATGGCGCACAGCCCCTATCAGCGTGCCGCTGGAGAGGAAATAGCGGATACCGTGCGACTCGCAGAAACGGTGCACGTCATCGAGTATGCCCATCTGGATGCTACGGAGTTCCTGAATGTCTGTTATCGGTCTCATCTCGTATGGCTGATATTACTCCCGGCCAAACAGCCACTTCTTGAACAAGGGGCTGATGCGCAGGATATTAGAAGTGACAATACAGAAACCGACAACCAGCAGCCCGATGACGATGGAGAGAGAGGTGTCGATGACAAAGTTATGACGGAATGTCTTGAAGAACGCTCCCACCGCCGGCAGTTCGGGCATGAACAGGAAGTGGATGAGATAGATGTCGAGCGTTCGCCGCCCGATATACTGCAGCGTCCATCCGACGGGCTTGGCCTTGGTGAAACTGTCCTTGTAGTGGCGGAAGTACATGAAGGCAATCGTCAGCAGCAGGAATTTCGCCAGCGTCATCGGCAGAACGGCCCAGGCCATGCGCAGCGTGTGCCACTTCTGGGCATCGAGCGTGGCAAAGACCACAATAATGACTATCAGCGGGAAGAACCAACGGGAATCCATCAGTCGCTGAGCCTTGTCCCAGTAGCGATGAACGATGTTGCCATAGAGGAAGAAGGGGAAATACAACATCAACTGGATGATGCTCGACTCCCAGAGGAACATCGAATGAGCCCGCCTGTAGCCGTAAGCCCAGTAGAAATGCTGAGGCAGGTAACAACTCTCATACACCAGCAGCGAGATGACGAACAGCAGCGTGATGGGAACCCACGAAAGACGGCGGCCAGGCGCCAGGGCGGGGATGAAACGCGGCAACTTGCTCTCCATCCACGCAAAGGGATAATAGATGACGAACATGTAGAGCAGCACGAGCGTGAACCAATAGCCGCCCTTGTACTGAGAGCGGAGCCCTCCGTCAAGTGCAGGCCAGAAGTGCTTGTAGAGAATGGCCGTCGCCAACAGGAAGAAGACGACAGTAGGCACCAACTGCACGCGCAACTTCTTCAGCAGGAGCCCTCCGAGATTGCGCAGATTCCACACTTGTGAAGCCTTGTAGGCCAGGAAACCGCTGACAAAGAAGAAGAGCGGCATGCGAAACAACATCAGGAACGACATGGACGACGAGGTCTTCCACGATTCCTCAAAGCCGTACTGCGCCACGTGATAGGACACAACCAGTATCATAGTGAATCCGCGCAGGGCATCAAGCCACTCCAACCGAGGCTTCTTTACTATCTGTTCACTCATTCTGCGTGCAAAATTACGAAAAAACGAGTGAAATGCAAAAGAAAAGTAGGCTTTTCTTTTGATGGGATTTGGTTTTTCGCTCACTTTGCACTACCTTTGCACCATCAATATGGAGAATCTGAAAGAGAAGACGGCAAAAGGACTCTTCTGGGGCGCACTGAACAGCGGCAGTACCCAGGTGCTGAATGTCACCATCGGCATCCTGCTGGGGCGTATGATTCTGCCCGACGAATGGGCCCCCATCGGCATGATTACCTTTTTCTCGGCCATCGCCGGCAACCTGCAGTCGAGCGGATTCTCCACGGCCATCGTCAATATGAAGGCGCCGACTGACAATGACTACAATGCCGTGTTCTGGTTCAACATACTGATGGGTCTCGCCGTGTATCTGCTGCTCTTCATCGCAGCCCCATGGATCGCACTGTTCTTCAAGCAGCCCTGCCTGACCGACTTGTCGCGCTTCGTCTTCCTGGCCATCTTCATCTCCTCATTCGGCATCTCGACACATGCCTATATGACGAAGAACATGATGAACCGCGAAATCGCCATCATCAACCTGTGCGCCATCTGCTGTTCAGGAGTCGTGGCTGTGGTGATGGCATTCAAGGGCTTTTCATACTGGAGCCTGGCCTGTCAGCAGGTGGTCAACAGCACGGTGCTCGTCACGGGCCGCTTCTGCTTTGTCAAGTGGCGCCCCAGCCTGAAGATCGACTTCTCCCCCATCCGCCGCACCTGGCGGTTCGCCATGAACATCCTGCTGACGATGATCATCAACACCGTCAACAGCCATATCCTGAACTTCATCTTCGGCAAACTCTTTACCAAGACACCTGAAGTAGTGGGTACTTTCTTTCAGGCCTTCAAGTGGAACACGATGGCCTGGCAGATGGTAGGCAACAGCATCGAACAGGTGGCACAGCCCGTACTGGTCAGCGTGCGCGACGATAAAGACGAAACCCGGGAAGTGCGTGTGTTCCGCAAGATGCTGCGCTTCACAGCCCTGCTCTCCTTCCCCGCCATGCTGGGCCTCTCGCTGGTCTCCAACGAGTTTATCCTCGCCACCATCGGTCCCAACTGGGCCGACAGTGTCCCCATCCTTCGTGTGCTCTGCATCGGGGGAGCGTCGATGCCATTCTATGCCCTCTACAAGAATCTGGTCATCAGCCAAGGCCGCAGTGACATCAATATGTGGCTCAACCTCTCGCAGATAGCCATACAGATTGTGCTTATCCTGCTCACCTACCGGCAAGGCATCCTCACGGTTGTCTGGGCCTACAGCATACTGAACATCACGTGGCTCGCCGCCTGGCAGGCCTGTGCCCGCCGGTTGATAGGCATCAGGGCTACTGACGTGCTGAGAGACACCATGCCTTTCGCCGTCATCAGTGCCGCCGTGATGATTCTGACAGGACTGTTGACGGCCTCCGTCACAAATGTGTATATGCTGTTCGTGCTGCGCGTCATCATGGCCGCCTGTCTCTATGTGGCCACGATGAAACTGCTGAGAGTCAGGATTATGGACGAGTGCCTCAACTTCATCGGTAAGAAATTAAGGAGATAAGTCATGGAGATCTCAATCGTCATACCCGTCTGGAACAAGGCCGAATACATCAGCGAGTGCCTCGACAGTCTGCTACAGCAGGACTTCGACAGTTTTGAGATTGTGGCTGTGGATGACGGCAGCACAGATTCATCAGGCACTCTCTGTGACCAAAAAGCCGAGACCGACCAGCGGATACGGGTCATCCATACAGAGAACGGAGGTGTGACGGCTGCCCGCAGAAGAGGTGTAGAGACGGCCCTGGGTAAATACATCGTATTTGTGGATGCTGACGACCTATTGCTACCAGGTGCCCTGAAGACACTCCACCAGGCAATCACCTCAACGGATGCCGACGAAGTGATCGCCACCTTCTGCACCCAGGACGGCGTGCATTCCCCCGTCGTGCACGAAGGGCTGCAACCTGATACAGACGGTATGATCCGTGCCATTGTTACTGGCAAGAAACGTTTCCCCATCCTCTGGGCCGTCATCTTTCGCAAGGAGATTCTCAGCGGATGCCTGGACATACCCCGTGAGATTATTGAGGGAGAAGACCTGATGATGCAGGTGCAGGTGCTGATGAAGCAGCCTAAGGTATGGTTTATCAAGGACTGCGTCTACGCATACAGCCTCGGCGTGCCCAACACACGGCGACACACACTGCAGCGTGCCCAACTCTATGACCGGATACTCCGTGACACACTGGCACCAAAGTGGGAAGAGATGCAGACGGCCTACATCCTGCACCAACTGAAGGAGTGCGAGCAATTTATCGTGGAAGGACAGCCTGAGGTCAAAAAGACTTACTATCGGCAGGTCATCGGCCCTCTCCCGCAAGGCATCCCGCTCTATAACCGCGTAGCGTGGACGCTCCCGCCATTCATCAGCGTCTGGCTGATAAGACTTTATAAGAAACTGATCAGAATCAAACATCATAACTTATGAAACAACCCGCTAAAACCGACATAGCCGTTCTGCTGCTGTTTTTTACGCGTAATGACACCTTTCAACAAGTCTTCAATGAAGTACGGAAGGCGAGACCCAGCAAACTGTTCCTGTTTCAGGACGGTGCCAGAAACGACAAAGACCTGCCTGGAATCGAGGCTTGCCGCCAGATTGTGGCCGATGAGAACATCGACTGGGAATGTGAGGTGCACCGTAACTATCAGGCGCAGAACCTGGGCTGTATGACGGCAGGCTATACTTCCCACCGCTGGGCTTTCACACTGGCCGATAAAGTTATCGTGCTCGAAGATGACGTCGTGCCCACCCAGTCGTTCTTCCCATTCTGTAAGGAGATGCTCGACCGCTACGAGAACGATGAGCGCATTACCATGATCTCCGGCTTCAACATGGACGAACAGACACCCGACTGTCCTTACGACTACTTCTTCACCTCAGCCTTCAGCATCTGGGGTTGGGCTTCGTGGCGCAGAGTGGTAGCAAAATGGGATGAGCACCTGTCGTTCCTCGACGATCCGTACAACCTCGACCAACTTCAGCAACTGATAAAGGCCCGGGGCTACAAGAGCGACTTCATCCGCACCTGCCGTTTGCACCGCAGTTCCGGATTACCCCAGTTCGAAACCATCTTCTGGTCGCACATGATGCTCAACAACGGGCTCGCCATCATGCCATCCCAGAATCAGATCAACAATATCGGTGCGACGGATGAGTCGGCCCATTACACTGCTCTGAGGACACTGCCAAAAGCCATACGTCGCATCTTCACGATGCAACGTCATGAAATCAGTTTCCCTTTAAGGCATCCTAAATATGTCGTTGATAATGTGGCCTATGTGCAGCGTATGTATCGCTATAATGCCTGGGGACATCCCTGGATCAAGATAGGCCGCTCTTTCGAAGAACTCTTTCTGAACCTGCGATACGGTAACTTCAGCCAGATTAGCAAGTCGCTAACCTATCGTATCCAGAAGTGGCTGGGCACAGATAAAAAGATCTAGATAATGCACAATGCACAATGCATAATGCATAATGCACAATTATTAAATATTCACTATTCACTATTCACTATTCACTATTCACTAAATATAGACCCTCCCTTCTGATATACTCGTCCACAGCCTTCGGCACCATCCGGCGGATGCTCTTACCTGCTTTGATGCGATTGCGTATCTCCGTGCTGCTGATGTCGATAAGATCGCAATTGACAAAAGTCACCCCCGCGCCTTCGTACCCCAGTACCCCCGTGCCTTTACGGGGATATACCACAATATGATAGTGGCTGAGGATATCTTCATGATGGTACCATTTATCGAAAAGCGCCCAGTTGTCGCCTCCCATCAATAATACGAACTCACGGTCAGGATAGTCTTCAGACAAAGCCTGCAGGGTGTTCCAAGTGTAAGACGGTGTTGGCAGATGCATTTCATAGTCGCAGGGCATGATACCTTCTATCCCTTGCAGAGCCAGACGAGCCATCTCCAGTCGCTTTCCGTCGTCGAGCAAATCAGCCGACCGCTTCAAGGGATTCTGGGGCGACACCATCAGCCACACTTCATCTAATCCTGCCTTTTCCCTAAGTTGACAGGCCAGCGAGATATGACCATTGTGAATGGGGTTGAATGAACCGCCGAAGATGCCCGTCTTTTTCATAATGCACAATTCATAATGCACAGTGCACAATTATTCACTATTAACTATTCCCTTTAAAAAGGTTTCTACCAGAGCCAGCGCATCAGCCTTGGCCTGAGCCAGGTCATCATTCACCACGATCTTGTCGAACTGCGGGGCGAAAGTGAGTTCAAACTCCGCACGGGCTATGCGCTGATCGATTACCTCTGGCGCATCCGTTGCCCGATGCTCCAGCCTGCGACGCAGTTCATCAATCGAAGGCGGCTGGATGAAGATGCTCATCGCCTCGCTGCCATAGTGCTTCTTAATATTCACGCCACCCTTCACATCAACATCGAACACCACATTCTGTCCTGCCTCAAGTTGGCGTTCCACCTGGGCCTTTAGCGTTCCATAGAAGCGGTCTTGATACACCTCTTCATACTCCAGGAACTCATCGTTCTCTATCCGCTGGCGAAACTCTTCCGGCGTCAGGAAGAAGTATTCCACGCCGTTCTGCTCCTCCCCTCTCGGAGCCCGCGACGTACAAGAAATGGAAAAAGCCAGTCTCAACTCCGGATGCTCTCCCATCAGCCACCGGATAATCGTTGACTTTCCCGTACCCGACGGAGCCGAAAATATAATCAGTTTTCCCCTCATCTTTTTTTCGTTATGACGTTTTAATGATTCAAAGCGCATTCAGCACCTGCTCCTTGATCTGTTCCAATTCGTCCTTCATCTTTACTACGATGTTCTGCATCTCAGCCTGATTGCTTTTCGAGCCTGTCGTATTGATCTCGCGCCCCATCTCCTGAGCGATGAATCCGAGTTTCTTACCCTGTCCGGCAGGCTCATTCATCGTCTCACGGAAGTACTTCAGATGATTGGCCAGGCGCTGCTTCTCCTCGCTGATATCCAGTTTCTCAATATAATAGATTAATTCCTGTTCCAGCCGGTTCTTGTCGTACTCCACTCCGGGAATCTGCTTGAGTCCCTCTTCGATACGGACCTTTATCTTCTCCACACGGCCCTTCTCATAAGGCTCGATGTCGGCCAGCAGTTGTGCTATATTGTCTATCTTCTCGCCAAACTTCTTCTGAAGCGCGGCCCCCTCCTGCATACGGAAGTCCACCAGATTCTGCAAGGCACTACTGACAGCCTCCTTGACCACCACCCATTCCTCGTCATCGAGTGTCTCTACATCAGTCTTCGTCAGCACGTCCGGCATCCGCGTCAGGGTGTACATCCAGTCCTGGGGCTCAGGGATGCCCGTCTGCTGGGCGATGTCCTTCAGTTGATGGTAATAGTTTTCCACGAGCGCGGCATTTACGGGTGTCGCATCCACTACGGTTTCTTTTTCAGTCCACACACTCATGTCCACCTTGCCGCGAATCAAGGCCTCAGCCACCATCTGGCGCATCTCCATCTCTTTCTCACGATAGAGTGGGGCAATGCGTGTCTGCAAGTCGAGTTGCTTGGAGTTGAGCGACTTGATTTCCACATGGATCTTCTTGTCTTTGTAAGCCACGACCGTGTTGCCGTAGCCAGTCATTGATTGTATCATCTTGTTATTCCTAATTATATTTGGCGGCAAAGATACAAATAATTTATGAAAAAAGGCAGCAATGATGCCGCCTTTTTTATAAATTTGTTCAATACAAAGGGAAATCTTCTATATGACTTATCTCCGGTTCGCTGCCGTCGGGAGTTCCCACGACGGTCACCACGTCAAAGCGTATCTCACAATTGATATGGCGAAACTTCACGTAACTGCTGATCGTCTTTCGCAGATTGTCCCGTTTTCGATAGTCGACGGCCTCCTCTGGTTCACCAAACACGCGGTTGCGGCGCGTCTTCACCTCTACGAACACCACAGTCTCGCCATCCTGAGCGATGATGTCGAGATCGCGGTGCCCCAGTTTCCAGTCGCGCTCCATGATGACGTAGCCTTTCTTCTGCAGATACGCAGTTGCCAGTGCTTCGCCCCACGCGCCCAGTTCATTGTGTGCTGCCATCTTTTACCTTTTTACCTTTCTACCTTTCTACCTTTTTATTTTTTTACCTTTTTACCTTCCCTATTCTGCTTCGAGCAACAGCACGCGGCTGCTCCAGTCGCTCTTCTTCGACCACTCCGGCTCGTTGCGGTAAGGCACCTCGAGACCGTGGTTCATAAGATAGGCCCCGCTGAAAATCTTGCCTTCGATGTCAAGGGGCTTCAGATCGATACGGTTCAGTTCGTGTATCTTATATTTCTTGTCCGCGTCGAGGCCGGCCATTTTTACGCGTGGCAGATGCTCGTTCTGGAACGACTCTGTCTTCCACCAGAAGAACACGCTCTTCGACTTCTGTTCATTCACGTACATCAGCGAGGCGAGCCCCTGCTTGTCGTAAGGTGAGACAAGACGGTAGAGGTCGCCGAACTGCACGATTGGCCGGATCTGCTTATACTCCTTGATAGCATTGCGGCAGAGAGTCTTCTCATCGTCGCTCATATTCTTAGGCTGTATCTCCATGCCCAGACGCCCGCTCATGGCCACGTCGATGCGATACTTCATGGCTGTGGTGCGGAAGACGGTGTGGTTAGGTGTGGCACTGATGTGTGAGGCCATTGCGATGGCCGGGAAGAAGTACGA
The DNA here is from genome assembly GCA_947167845.1 of uncultured Prevotella sp. GTDB lineage: Bacteria > Bacteroidota > Bacteroidia > Bacteroidales > Bacteroidaceae > Prevotella. The sequence goes on from CAMVJQ010000032.1 coordinate 14,370, forward strand.
AGTGCCCCACTGCATATAGATGCGCTGGAGAGCATCGGTATTGTCTGACACCCAGAACTCATCGAAGTAGGGCATCACGCCCCAGTTGGCGCGTCCGCCGCCGGAGGCACAAGCCTGAATGGTGAGGTCAGGATACTTCGCACGGATCTTCTGGCAGGCTTTCTCAAAGCCGCGGTGGTACTCGATGTAGAGATGGCTCTGGTCGTTCATCGTCAGATACTGCGAACCGTGGTTCAGGATAGGCATGTTGGCATCCCACTTGATATAGTCGATTTCCGGGTATTTCGTCATCAGGTTGTCGACGACTGAGAACACGAAGTCCTGCACTTTGGGGTTCGAGAGGTCGAGCACGAGTTGGGTGCCTCCACGCCCCTGCACAGCGTCGCGCTTGGGTGCCTTAACTATCCAGTCGGGATGCTTCTCATAGAGTTCGGAGACGGAGTTGGTCATCTCTGGCTCAATCCAGATGCCGAACTTGATGCCGTGCTTCTTGGCGTCGCGCAGCAGTCCTTCGATGCCTTCCGGCAGTTTGTTCTTGTCCACCACCCAGTCTCCCAGGGAGGAATTGTCGGTCTTACGAGGATACTTGTCGCCGAACCAGCCGTCGTCCATCACGAAGAGTTCACCGCCCATCGAAGCGATGTCGCCCATCATCTGGTCCATGCCCTTCTGGTTGATGTCGAAGTAGACGCCCTCCCATGAATTGAGCAGGATCTTACGCTCCTTGTCACCATGCATCATCATATATTTGCGCCCCCATTTGTGGAAATTCCGGGAAACGCCCGAGAGTCCGCACTTCGAGAAACTCAGGGCCACCTTGGGCGTCACGAAGGTCTCGCCTTTCTTCAGATGGTATTCTGAGTTGTCGGGGTTGATGCCTGCGAAGAAGTAGTGAAACTCCGTGTCGTCGGTATCGATTTTCAGTTGGAAGTTGCCCGAGTAGCAGAGGGCTGCGCCTATCACGTCACCCGTGTTCTCCTGACCCTTTCCGTCGAGTGAGAACATCACTTCGGCATGGTCGGTATGGGAGTTCCGCGTGCCGTCCTTATTCTTTATCACCTTTTCACCAGGAAGCAGCGGCTCTTCCACCAGACGGGCTTCGTTGGCCCATGAGCCATAGAAATGTGATACCCACACGTCGCCACGGCGAATGGGCAGACTGATGGAGGCGAACTGCGTCAGGGTGACGGGCTTGGCCTCGCCGTTGGTAATCTCCGTCCACGTCTCTATCATGTCCTCCTCTTCGTATGCCTTATAGCAGAGGGCGACGGATATGGGATACACTGGGTCTTTCAGGAGGATACGAATCACGTCATCTTTTTTCTCGCAACCAGTCACGTACAGGGCCGTCGACATATTCCCGTCAGCGTGCCTCATAGCCAGTGCTGCCTCGGCAGGCGTGTTGAGCCCGTAGGCGGGATAGGCATCCATCCTGCCATTGACGGGCCGTTGCAGATGGCTGAGGTCATAGTCGCTCAGTTTCTGTCCGAAATACACATACTGCGGCTGTTTGCCGTTTTCCACTTCGAGCACCATCGTCGAGTGTTTGGTCCCGATGGTGACTTGCTCTGCCTGCACCGCCATTGATGCAGCCATCAAAAAACCAAGAAAAAGTACTTTCTTCATTCTGCTTATAGTAATGTTTGTTATAGGTTTCTTTGCAAAATTACATAATAATTGTGAATTGTCCATTGTGAATTGTGCATTTTTTTGTATTTTTGCTGCAAAAATGCAAAAATCAGGCAAATAAATACCAACCTGACGGCTTTATGAACTTATTTGATATCATCTTATTGGCAATCGCACTGGCGATGGACTGCTTCTCTGTCTCCATTGTCAGTGGCGTCATTGAGAGAGGAGTGAAGAGCCATTCGCTTCGCATGGCTTTCCTCTTCGGCTTATTCCAGGCCCTGATGCCGTTGTTGGGCTGGATGGGCATCAGTTACTTAGCAGAGTATCTCGCAGCGGTCGATCACTGGATTGCCTTCGGCCTGCTCGCCTTCATTGGGGGCAAGATGATAAAAGACGCTTTAGGGCCAGAAGAGGATATGCACTTCAATCCCCGCAAACTGTCCACCCAACTGCTATTGGCCGTTGCCACCAGCATTGATGCCTTGGCCATTGGCATCTCCTTTGCCTGTACGGGCTATTCCCGGTTGTCACAGTTATCACTGCCTCTGGCCATCATCGGCTTGGTGTCCTTTCTGTTCAGCATCATCGGCTTTCAGTTGGGACGCCGCTTCGGCAAGAAGATAAGCCGCCGGATGAAGCCAGAACTTCTTGGCGGCCTGATACTGATCGGAATAGGCGTGAAGATACTGATCACGCACCTTGCTGAATAAATCATTTTTTTGACGATCTTCTGCTGCCCAAGATACGATTTTTATGCCACAGATTACACTGATAATCACAGATTTTTATGATTTTCACAGAATTAATCTGCAAAAAAATATGTTGTCTGCGGCTTTTTTTATACCTTTGCAGCCGACAATCGGTTCACCCCCTCGGGTGATGAAAAGGGAATCGGGTGAGAGTCCCGTACAGTCCCGCTGCTGTGAGTCGCTTTTATCAGAGCAAACATGAAAGTCACTGATATCATTGGGAAGACGTTTGCCACTGGGCGACAAGTCAGAAGACCTGCCGATAGCCGGGCTCGACCGAAAGGTCAAGATCGGCTGTGTTGGTAGCCATTTGTCAGCCTCTGGGGTTAGGCTGCAACGGCATAAAGATAATAAAAACGGTAAAAAGTAAGAGCGAAGTGCGTAAAGCATTGGCACTGGCATTTGTCTGCTGCCTGAGTCTGCCGATGACGGCTCAAGGCAAGTTGGACTCCCTGCAACACGTCAGGGAGATTGTAGTCGTGTCACGTCCCGCGATGCGTGAGGTGGTGCCCAGCCAGAAACTGAACGGCGAGATGCTCGAACGGCTAAGTTCTAACTCTATTGCTGATGCCCTGCGCTATTTCTCCGGCATCCAACTGAAGGACTATGGTGGCGTGGGCGGCATCAAGACGGTGAACATCCGTTCTATGGGCACGCACCATCTTGGCATCAGTTACGACGGCGTGCAATTGGGTAATGCACAGAACGGACAGATAGACCTCGGACAGTTCTCGCTCGACAATATCGAAGAGATCACGCTCTACAACGGACAGAAGAGTGCCATCTTCCAGCCCGCCTCCGACTTCGGCAATGCCGGAGCCATCTACATCCGGACGAAGGCACCGGTGTTTCGGGGGCACGGGGGTACAGAGGCGCGGGCGTACGAGAACACCAACCTCCGCTTCAAAGCACAATATGGCTCCAGCGATATGTTCCGCCTGACGGCTCTCTGGGAACAGAAACTCTCTGAGCGAGTCAGTTCCTCTCTCAGTGCCGGGTTCCTGACAGCCAGCGGAAAGTACAAGTTCCGTTATGAGCGCCGCTATCCCAACGGCGAGACAGCCTGGGACACGACGGCTGTCCGACAGAATGGCGACATCCACGCTGAGCGCATCGAGGCCAATCTCTTTGGTAAACTCTATCAGGGGGGATGGCAGGTGAAGGGCTATCTCTACAATTCGGCCCGGGGAATTCCGGGGGCTATCGTCAACAACGTGTGGCGGCGGGGAGAACGGCAGCAGGACCTGAACACGTTCGTACAAGCCAATTTCGACAAGAATATCGGAGAAGGCTTCAGCACCCGATGGCTGGCCAAATATGCCTACTACAACACCCACTACGTGAACCGTGATACCACCCAACTGCCTGTTGACAACCGCTACAAACAGCAGGAACTCTATCTCTCGACTGCCAATGTGCTGGAACTGCTGCCCAACTGGAGTGCTTCACTGAGTTATGACTTCAAGTGGAACAAACTCAATGCCGATACGTATAATTTTGCCTATCCGACACGCATCTCCAATCTCGTCAGTTTAGCCACTGCCATCGACTATAAGCACCTGAAGGCCCAAGGATCCATCCTGGCCACCTTCATCCATGACAAAACCCATCGTCGAGGCGAATTTGCAGACATGAACAATAGTCATTCACTCTCAAACCTGACCCCCGCTCTCTTTGTCAACGTCTATCCCTTTAACGGGACATTCTTTTCTATGCGAGCCTACGTGAAGAAGAGTTTCAGGATGCCGACGTTCAACGACCTCTACTATACTGACATGGGCAATGTCAACCTTGTGCCGGAGAGTGCCCTTCAGTACGATGCCGGCTTCGCCATGAACAAGCATTTCGAGCACGGCATCATCCGCCACGCCGAGATGCACTTCGATGCCTATTATAATACGGTACACGACAAGATTGTGGCCTACCCCAAAGGCCAGCAGTTCCGCTGGACGATGCTCAACCTCGGCAAAGTGCATATCAAGGGCATCGACGTAGAGGCCGAGGCCGACTGCTCTGTAGGCGGCGGTCTGACCGCAACCCTCCGCGCCCAGTACACCTACCAGGATGCCCGCGATGTCACCAACCCTTCCGACTCCTACTACCGCCATCAGATACCCTATATCCCCTGGCACTCCGGCTCCGCCATCATCGGACTCAGTTATAAGCGGTGGAACCTGAACTATTCGTTCATCTATGCCGGTGAGCGCTACGACGAGCAGGAGAACATCCTCTATAACCACATGGAGCCCTGGTACACCAGCGACCTGAGCCTGAGGTACCAGTTCCCCATGCGTAAGGCACTGTGCACGATCCAGGCCGACGTGAACAATCTGCTGGGACAGGACTACGAGGTCATCGTCAACTATCCGATGCCTGGCCGAAATTATAAACTGACATTATGCATGGAGATATGAGACGAAATTATGCATTGTGCATTGTGATCTGTGCATTGATCACCGCCTGCCGCAACGACGTGATGGTGGTACCGATGGAGGATATCGACACCGGCGGACAAGCCGTGAAGAGCGAGATTGCGGGCATGTATCTGCTCAACGAAGGCAACATGGGCTCCAACAAGTCGACACTCGACTACCTTGACCTGTCAGCCAGTGACTCCACGGTGCATTATTACAGAAACATCTATTCCGAGCGCAATCCCTCGACGGTGATGATGCTGGGCGACGTAGGCAACGACTGCCAGATCTACGGCTCCCGGCTCTGGCTCGTCATCAACTGCTCCAACAAGGTGGAAGTGGCCCGCGCCGACGACGCTGTCAGAATCGGCAAGGTGGACATCCCCAACTGCCGCTACGTGACGTTCCGCGACCGGTATGCCTATGTCAGTTCGTATGTCGGCTCTACGGCAGCCACAGGCGACAGCCCATTGGGGAGCGTCTATAAGGTGGATACACTCTCGCTCCAGAAGACCGACTCATGCGCCGTGGGCTACCAGCCTGAGGAAATGGCCATCATAGACCACCTCCTCTACGTGGCCAACAGCGGCGGCTATCAGGGGATGACGGGACACGGCTACGAGTCGACGGTGAGCGTCGTCGACACCGAAACCATGCAGGAGGTTGGCAGAATCGAAGTGGCGCCCAACCTCCACCGCCTCAAGGCAGACCGCTACGACCAACTCTGGGTGACCTGCCGGGGCAACTATATGGATGAGAACTCCGCCATCTACTGGCTGGAGAAAGACAGCAGCGGCAAGATGCAAGTGGGAGGCCGTCTGGATCAGCCCGTGAGCGACCTCTGCATCGTCGGCGACTCCCTCTATTTCTACGGCTCGCAGTGGAGCGAGGTGACGATGACCAATACCGTCACCTACGGCATCATCAACGTCAGGACCCACCAGATTGTCAGCACCAGCCTCTCCGACGCGCCTGAGATCAGTAAGGTACGAATGCCCTACGGCATCATCGTCAATCCCATTCACCGCGACTTCTACCTGATGGACGCGAAGAACTACGTGTCGAGCGGCGAACTGCTTCACTTCCTGCCCGACGGCACCTTCGACTGGAAGGTCAGGACAGGCGACATACCCGCCCACGCGACGTTTTTAAAGGTAAAAAGGTAAAAAAGAAAAAAAAGGGAAAAAAGAAAAATGAGAGTAAATTGTTTAAGACATAAGGTAATGAGAGTAAGGGTGAGATGGTTTTTACCTTTTTACCTTTTTACCTTTTTACCTTTAAATGCCCAGCGACTGGCCGATGTCCCCGTCCACTCGAAATACATCCAGGCCGTCGACGAGTACCGTCCGGCACCGGGCCAGTATGTCAACGATGCGCCGGAGTATGAGGAAGGCGACACGGAAGCCACGATGATCAAGAAATGCAACGAAAACCTGGCTGGCCAAAGTCCCCTGCAGTCGCATATCGTCGCCCTCGGCGGATGGGGAGGCTATATCACCTTCCATTTCGACCACTCCGTCGCCAATATCCCGGGAGAGCGCGACTTTGCCGTCTGGGGCAATGCCTATCAGGAGATGAAGAACCTCGTCTTCGGCGGTATGAATGAGGCAGGCGTCGTGATGGTGTCGAAGGATGCCAACGGCAATGGCCTGCCCGACGACCCGTGGTATGAAATCAGCGGCTCATGCGACGTGGACAGCATCGGAAAGGTGGACTACGGCTATGAGGTCACCTATCAGAAAAACCCGATGGGCGACATCCCCTGGACTGACAATCGCGGCAACAATGGCACCATAGACCGCAATCACTACCACACGCAGGAGTACTATCCAAAATGGCTATCCGACGGCCTCACCTTCCGAGGCACCCGCCTGCCTGACAATATGCAGAACCTCTCCGACCAGGTGGACACCGGATGGAGCCCTTATTACTTCGTACTCACCGGCTTCCGCTACGGCTATGCCGACAATCTGCCCAACTTCACTGACAATGCCGATGCCACCTCCTACAACTATGAGGGCTGCGGCATCGACATCGCATGGGCCGTCGACGAGAACCGCCAGCCCGTCAGTCTCGACTTCATCGACTTCGTGCGCGTCTATACCGGCCTCAACCAGAAATGCCCGCAGCCCGAATGGTGGGGAGAGACCTCCACGGAGTTTGCAGGAGCCGAGGATATCCACCTCGAACGCTCGCTCGAAGCCATCCGCCAAGCCACCGGCATAGCCTCCCCCGAAAACCTCACAAAGTGTCAGACACCTTGTGAGACCTACGACCTGCAAGGCCGCAGAAGGGCCCTGACGCCAGTCTCGTCCCAGAGGCATGGCATCCCCGGACTCTACATCCGAAACGGAAAGAAATACATCATCAAATAAACATTATTCATTTAAAAATTAAACATCATTATGAAGACAAACAGATTATTCGGGCTTGCAGCCGCCGTTTGCGGCCTCGCCCTGTCATTCACCTCGTGTACATCCTCTAACGACAATCCTGCCGGAGAAAAGTCTACAGCCACGGCGGTCATCTCCTTCGAGAAAGCCACCCTCAATGCCGACGGCTACTGGAGCGGCGACGAGACGGGCATCAAGTTCGACAACTGGGGCTCGGACGCCTTTGCCTGTGCCTACACAGAAAACGGCGTGACCTTCCCCGTCAACTACACACCAGCATACGCTGCCTGGACGGGCTACGCCATCTCCAACCGCACCGCCACCACCTACAAGGACCTGACGCCCGACCAGTACAACAACATCACCGGCACTGCCAAGAGCGGCAGCAACTTCTGCGTCGTCCAGACCTACGGCGAGAGCATCGACTTCGGCAAGGCTGTCACACTGAAGGGCTTCTGGTACACCAATAATGCCTGGACGGTGGATGCCATCCTCAACGGCGACGGCATGACGCCTGGCAAGTTCGAGAAGGACGACTGGTTCAAGTGTGTCATCTATCCCCAGCCCGCCGAAGAGGGACTGGCAAGCGGTGCCCGCTATGAGATCGACCTGGCCAAGGACGGCGACTACGTGAAGGAGTGGAAGTACTGCGACCTGAGCGGCATCGCTGCCTTCAAGAACATCAAGAGCATCAGTTTCGGCTTCGAGGGCACGAAGAAGAACGACTGGGGTGTGACCACACCTGCCTACATTTGCATCGATGATGTCGAGATTGAGGTTGAACTTTGAACAGTGAATAGTGAATAGAGCATTAAATTATGCATTGTGCATTGCACATTGTGCATTGTATTGTGCATTACTTTTCTCCTGCGGGGGCGGCAGCACCGCCTCCCGCCAGGAAAAGGGCGACACCCTCGCCTTCAAGTACGCCACAGGGCTCTGTGTCATACGCTACCACGACTATACCCTTGCCACCCTCAAGAATCCCTGGAAGGAGGGCAAGGCGCTCCACCAGTACATCCTCGTGCCCAGTGGCCGGGAGATTCCCTCCGGCATCCCCCAAGGCACCGTCATCCGCACACCCCTGAGGCGGTCGATGATCTTCTCCACCGTCCACTGCGCCATGCTGATGGAGATGGGCCGACAAGACTGCATAGCAGGCGTGGCCGACCTGAAGTACATCAAGATTCCCTGGATTCACCAGCAGGTGGCAAAGAGCAAGATAGCCGATGTTGGCGACGGCCTGAGCCCTGTCGTCGAGAAGATTATCGACAGCCGCCCTGACGCTCTCTTCCTCTCGCCTTTCGAGAACAGCGGCGGCTATGGCCGTCTGGAGGAGATCGACATCCCCATCGTGGAGTGCGCCGAGTATATGGAACCGTCGCCACTGGCCCGTGCCGAGTGGATCCGCTTCTACGGCCTGCTCTTCGGCTGCGAGGCCAAGGCCGACAGCCTCTTCGCCATCACCGACAGCAGTTACAACGCCCTGAAGGCACTGGCCTCCGCGAGCAATAGTCCCGCGCCTCAGCACCCACGCACCCCCACACCCCCGAGAATTCTTCTCGACAAGATGACTGGCAGCGTCTGGTACGTCCCCGGCGGCCAGAGCACACTCGGACAGATGATGACCGATGCCAATGCCCGCTATCCCTGGGCTGGCGACACGCACAGCGGCTCCGTCTCACTCCCCTTCGAGACCGTACTGGAGAAGGCCGGCGAGAGCGACGTCTGGCTCTTCCGCTACAGCGGAAGCCGTCCCCCCACTTATGCCGAACTACTCGGCGAGCATCACGGCTACAGCCAGTTCCGCGCCTTCCGCGAGCATCGTGTCTACGGCTGCAATGTCGAGATGAACACATTCTACGAGGAGACCCCCTTCCATCCTGACTGGCTGCTGAATGACTTCATCCGCATCCTGCATCCGGAGATAGAGGGTCTGCACCCGCTCCGATACTATCAGAAACTGGAAGTGAACAGCAGAACCTTTTAACGCAAATACGCCTTTATTCAACGTAACAAGCAGAATTTGGTTCGCATTTTTGGCTTATTCGCATTATTTCCGTAACTTTGCCAATAAATTGGCGAAGTTACTCCGTCTCGGAAGAAAAAACAAATGAATTTGTTTTGTTCTTCTCTCGACTTTTCGTAACTTTGCAGCCTGATTATAGGAATAACTAAAGACAGATAGACAGATGAAGAAGTTTTTCATGACAGTAGTTTTGGCAGGTGTGGCTATGGCCGCACAGGCCCAGACGGGCGTGAAGCCCGCCATCCCGCGCGATGCGGCGCTGGAGGCAAAGATTGAACAGACACTCTCGAAGATGACACTCGACGAGAAAATTGGGCAGATGCTCGAGTTGAACCTCGACATCATGGGCAAGTATGATGCCACGGGTGTGTGGAAACTCAACGAGACGATGCTCGACACGCTCATCTCGAAATGGAAGGTGGGCTCCATCCTGAACGCCCCGGGCACACGGGCCGCCAGCGTCGAACAGTGGCAGCAGTGGATACAACTCATCCAGAAGAAGTCGATGAAGCATATCGGCATACCCGACATCTACGGCCTCGACCATAATCACGGCGTCACCTATACCCAGGGCGGGACGCTCTTCCCGCAGCCCATCAACATCGGTGCGTCGTTCAACACGGAACTGGCCCGCACGGGGGCGGAAATCACGGCCTACGAGAGCCGCGCCGCCAACTGTCCCTGGGTGTACAACCCCGTGGTGGACCTGGGCCGCGACCCCCGCTGGCCCCGCATCTGGGAGAGTTTCGGCGAGGATGCCATCGTGAACTCCAAGATGGTGGTGGCTGAGATCAAAGGCTATCAGGGCGACGACCCCAACCACCTGGGCAAGTATCACGTAGGCACCAGCACCAAGCACTACTTTGCCTACGGTGCCCCCTGGACGGGCAAGGACCGCACGCCGGCCTATCTGCCCATCCAGATCCTGCGCGAGAAGTACTTCGAACCCTTCAAGCAGGCAGCCCTTGCCGGCACGCTGACGATGATGGTCAATTCCGCCAGCATCAACGGCGTACCCGTACACGCCAGTTATGAGTATCTGACGAAGTGGCTCAAGGAAGACCTGCAGTGGGACGGCATGCTCGTCACCGACTGGGCCGACATCAACAACCTCTTCTCGCGGGAGCGCGTGGCCAAGGACAAGAAGGATGCCATCCGCATCGCCATCAATGCCGGCATCGACATGTCGATGGACCCCTATAGCGTCGACTTCTGCATCCTGCTGAAGGAACTCGTCGAGGAGGGCAAGGTGAAGATGGAGCGCATCGACGACGCCGTGCGCCGCATCCTCCGCGTAAAGTATCGCCTGAACCTCTTTGCCGAGCCCAACACGGGCGGCAAGGGCTACGAGAAGTTCGGCTCCGACGAGTTCGCCCGGAAAGCTCTCCAGGCTGCCGAGGAGACCATCGTCCTCCTGAAGAACGAGGACGGCATCCTGCCCTTGGTTCGGGGGAGCGAAGGCACGCCTTCGAAAATCCTCCTCACCGGCCCCAATGCCAACCAGATGCGCTGTCTGAACGGAGGCTGGAGTTACACCTGGCAAGGCTCGAAGGCGGAGGATCTGGCAGAGAAGTACAACACCATCTACGAAGCCCTCTGCAATAAATACGGCAAGGAGAACATCATCCTCGAGCAGGGCGTCACCTATAATGAAGACGGCGCCTACTACGACGAGAACGAGCCGCAGATACAGAAGGCCGTCGACGCTGCCGCCCAGGCCGACGTCATCATCGCCGCCATCGGCGAGAACAGTTACACTGAGACACCCGGCAACCTCACTGACCTGTGGCTCTCGCATAACCAGCGCGACCTCGTGAAGGCACTCGCCAAGACGGGCAAGCCCATCATCCTCGTGCTCAACGAGGGCCGTCCGCGCCTCCTGGCCGACATCGAGCCGCTGGCAAAGGCTGTGGTGAACATCCTCATCCCGGGCAACTATGGCGGCGACGCACTGGCCAACCTGCTGGCTGGCGATGCCAACTTCTCGGCCAAGATGCCCTACACCTATCCGCGCGAGATCAACTCGCTCAACACCTACGACTATAAGGTCAGCGAGGAAGTTGGGACGATGGCGGGGGCCTACAACTACGATGCCAAGGTCAGCCTGCAGTGGCCCTTCGGCTACGGCCTCAGTTATACCACCTACGAATACAGCAATCTGAAAGTCGACAAGGCACAGTTCACTGCCAATGACGTCCTGAAGGTCACCGTCGACGTGAAGAATACCGGCACCCGTGCCGGCAAGGAGGCCGTGCTGCTCTATTCGAGCGACCTCGTGGCATCCGTCGTGCCCGACAACAAGCGTCTGCGCGACTTCACCAAGGTGGAACTGCAGCCAGGCGAAGTGAAGACCGTCACCTTCCAGTTGCCAGCCAAGAGCCTCGCCTTCGTAGGGGCCGACGGCCGATGGACGCTCGAAGAGGGCGACTTCATTCTGAAGATAGGCAACCAGACCGTCCCCACGGCTTGTAGCGAGACGAAGATCTGGGACGAGCCGAACATTTAGTCAGGCCGTCTCTTCCGGATTGAGTTTCAGAATCTTCCGTCTGCCATAGCGATACATCAGGCATGTGGTCAGAAAGCCGATGACGCTGCCCATGCAGACATCCTGCAGGAAGTGTTGCGACAGGTAGACGCGCGAGTAGGCCCCCAGTGCGGCAAGTGCCAGCAGCAGCAGCATCGCGCAAGCGCACAGGACTCTTGTCCAGTTGCTGTTGCTGGCTGCATTCCGCTGATAGTGGTATGCCAGCAGCAGTGCACAGCAGGTGCCGAAGATGAAGAAGGTGGAGGAGTGGCCCGACGGGAATGAATTGCCGCTATGCATGTTGATGCCCTCCACCACGGGCAAGACCATGTCGGGGCAGTTCTCGAAAGCCGTGGCAGGGCGGGGCATGCTGATGGCATGCTTCAGTATCTGCAGCACGGAGCCTCCCGTCAGTTCACAGAGGCCGAAGAAGAGAACCAGCCTGACCTGCTTCCAGAGCAGAGGAAGCAGGGCCACGACGTATACAGGTCCTTCTGCAAACAAGGAGTAATAGGTGAAGAAGGTGTCGAGGGGTTTGGTATGGTAGGAGTTCAGCAGCAGATGAAGTTCCAGTTTCGGATACATATACATCAACACCAGCATCGACATCAGCAATATCGAATACGCTACAACATACACGGAAAACATTTTCTTCATCAGCAAAAATGTGCTATCGGATGCAAAGGTAGGCATTTTCCCTGAATGCGCCAAATGTTTTTCGGGAAAACTGGTTCAAGGATGGCATGATGACACTCCCAAAGGCAGATAATATAGGCGTTCATCATTGTTCAAGAACAGTTTGCCACCTGCTATTCCTACACCTCTAACAGGAATGGTCAGTTGTATCTCTGGAATACCTTGAAGAGATACCAGCCATATATCCTGCCTGCGGCTGGTGGGAGAATAGACACACATCCTATCGCCAACCATACAAAGAGGCCAGTAAAGTGAATATGCCGGGAAAGTCTCGGATATCCTGAGTTCCCTGTCAATCATGAATATATCGCCATTTTCTGTTATCACAGGGAAGTATACGCCATCCGTAGCGATAACATCAAACATGCTCTTAAGTTTATAGTAGGCATACACAGGCTGAGTGATAAATGCCCTCAAATGGCTATGTTCCTTCACATCCCAAGGCGAGACCGTCACAGTGGAATCGTCAAGTTCATGCTTGTAGGCCAGTCCGTCATCGAAGAGCATGAAAGCGCCATCTGGATTAAGCACGGCATCCTCCACCATATCCTTCTTCAGGCTCAACATGTTCATAAACTGGCAGGCTCCAGTGCGCTTGTTAAAGGCGGCAATAAACGGGCGCCCCATCTTTGTGCGCTGCTGTCCGTTCTTCAGGCCGAATCCCAGATTGAACATATAGAGTGTACTGTCCTTGCAGACGAGCCGGGAAAAAGCCGATGTCTTTGACGGGAACTCATAACTCCAGACTGTTTTCATGCCTTTATCAAGGCAGACCACCTGCTCACGGTCGGCAAAGAAATAAAGCGAGTCATCCTGAACGACATTAGAGTGCAGTTGATTGATGACATTCGGGCCTACGACTCCCAACGGATAAGTAGCATAGCCCGTTACCATTGCACCAGCAATAGCAGCACCAGCCATGACCAATCCCTGCAGGAGAGCCCCCTTGACATCGCTTACACCCGTCTTGGCATCGAAGGCACAGACTTCGCCAGTTTGGATATTCAGGCGATTCAAGTCGTCGGCAACAACAAGCCAGTGAACAGAGTCCTCGCGGATGACATGGTTCCAGCCCCAGTTCTTATCGTGTGGCATGCGGGCTGTCCATAACAACTGCCCCGTTGTCATGTTATAGCCGCTCAACTTGCTTGATCTTGGTCCGGAATAGCCCAGAACGATATTGGTAGAATCATCAAACTGAACTGGTGTAAACTTGCCTTGCCACCTGACACTACCCGTATTTGGATCCAGCATCATGAACTTATTACCTTTAGCCACACCCACCCCAGCCTTTGTACAATAGGCTGATGAATTCCTGTAATCAAACGGATAAGTCCACAACAACTTAGAATCCTTTATGCTATACGCACCTATCTCGCCTTTGAATTGCAGCCATTTCCCACTTTTGGTCGTCTCGCGGAATTTCAGCAACAAATAGTCAAGGCCTGAATGGATGACAACACCCTCTATACGCCGTCCGAAAGACTGGCTCTCAGCCACAATAACTGTGCTGTCGATGGTCAGGCCGACAGCAACTTTGTTGGCATCATCTGCCTTGGATGGCATACACACCAATAGTAATAACACTATGAATTGAAAGTTCCTAATAAATACCTTCATTTATACTATGTAGTTATTTCGTGTGCAAAATTACTATCTTTTAATCAAATAGACTTATCCTTTTATGTTTTATTTTCTCCAAAAGTTAAAGTTGGCGAATAAATACTCAGAATTTGAACGGTTTTTCGTAACTTTGCCACAAATTGGTGATTGCAGATGAAGAAAATGCTCATAGCATTGCTGACCGCTGCATCCTTACATGCAACGGCACAGACTGAAGGAAACAAGACATTGCTTCCAGAAAAGACAGCTGATACACTCCAACTGATCAATCCTAAATTGGGCCCTCTTTCCCCTGACTCCCTTTTGCCAAGTGTCATGGTCAGAAAGCCTGCCGACGGTCTGAAGCTTAACCAGAATTTTACAAACTATGACAGGACATCCAACCTAAGACATTGATTTGGGGTGATAGGGATAATCCCATGAGGTTCAGGCCACCTGTACCTCCTCCACAACGAAAATAAAGAAAAGCGATGAATACAAAAGTGAAAACAATATTGCAGCAGTTGTTGCAGAGTCCACGACGGTTCCCTGTTGAACTGGCCCTGGGAGTGGTGTTCTTTATCATAGCCGTATGGGATAGTGAGACTCGCGAATGGAGTGAGAAGACGGCAGAGTATGTAAGTGCAGTGAATGGCGACATCCTTTGGTTCTTTGTGCCGCTGATGGCCCTGACCTTCTGGCTCCATCGAGTCAACCGCTGGGCTTATTACGCCTCGTTCTTCCTCTTCCTGCCACTGATGGCGCTCAACCTTAAACCCTTCCTTTGGACTTTCGGTTTCGCCTTTACTTACGTCTTGGCGGCAATTCTGCTCATTATCGGTTACAGGAAAATGGATAACCAATCGTTTGCAGCCCATGCCCTGCATGTGGTCACACAGATGTTTTTCGGAATGCTCATTTCCGGCATCCTCTATATGGCAGTGTTGGCCATCATGTCTTCATTCTTCTATATTTTCGGCATCGACGAACCCAAGCATTTCTATGAGCATATCGCGCAGTTCATATTTTTTGTGCTGGCTCCGCAGGTGTGCTGCACCCTTGTCCGCCAGAACGAGGACAAAGTGGTCGAGCCTTTCAAGATACTCAGGCTTATCCTTAATTTCATTCTCTCCCCAGCCGTCATCATCTACACAGTCATCCTCTACACCTATTTTATAAAGATAGCCCTTGAGTGGGACTTGCCCAAGGGTGGTGTGGCTTGGTTGGTAATGGGATTCATCACGGTGGCATTGATTGGTCGTATAGCACAATCGATACTCAGCCAGCGATATTACGACTGGTTCTACAGTCGGTTCAC
>CAMVJQ010000033.1 GCA_947167845.1 uncultured Prevotella sp.
AAACGCGTGGGATGTACTTCTGGCGCTGCTCCTCGCTACCGAACTCATACAGAGTGTCGATACAGCTCTGCAGGCTCCAGATGTTCTGGAAACCAGCATCAGCAGCCGAAATCATCTCGCTCAGCATGGAGAATACTGTGTTGGGCAGGTTCAGACCGCCGTAACGACGCGGCATAGAGACACCCCACAGACCAGCCTTACGGGTGGCGTCGAGGTTCTCGTAAGTCTTAGAGGCGTAGATCATACGACCGTTCTCAAGGTGTGGACCTTCGAGGTCAACAGCCTCCGAGTTTGGCTCGATGATGTTGGCAGCCACGTCGCCGGTGATGTCGAGAATCTGCTTGTAGTTCTCGATGGCATCGCCCAGGTCAACGGGAGCGTAGTCATATTCTTTCGCATCAGCGAAACCCTTTTCTTTCAACTCGACGATACGAGCCATCAGAGGATGATTCAGATAGAATCCAATCTCTGGGTGGTCACTATAATAGTTTGCCATAATTATTTCTTTATTCTATTTCTTATTGCGTTCGTAAGACTAACGCCTAATATATAGCCAATGCCAGCACCAAGGGCATAAGCAATAGCAGGATTAACGACTCCTCTCAGAAGTGCCACTATGGAGATCATAATGACAAGAATCAAGACGATAGTAGCAATATGCAAATAGATATTTTTCATTTACTTACTATTCTGCTTATAATACTTGATGAGTTTGGGAACAACCTCTTCAACAGTACCAACAATGACATAGTCAGCGATCTTGTTGATGGGAGCATCGGGATCGCTGTTGATGCTGATGATGATACCAGAGTCCTGCATACCGGCGATGTGCTGGATCTGTCCAGAGATACCGCAGGCGATATATACTTTTGGATGAACGGTGACACCCGTCTGACCAATCTGACGGTCGTGGTCAAGCCAGCCAGCATCCACGGCAGCGCGGCTTCCGCCTACCTCACCATGCAGCACCTTGGCCAACTGGAACAGCATGTCGAAGTTCTCCTTCGAGCCCATACCGTAACCGCCAGCCACCACGATGGGTGCACCCTTCAGGTTGTGCTTGGCAGCCTGCACCTCATGGGTCAGCACCTTCACCACGTAAGCCTCAGGAGATACATATTTCGACACCTCAGGATACACCACTTCGTTCCGTGCTGCGGGATATTTCCCTGCAGGCTCATAGACAGCCTTCTGCATCACGCCAGAGCGTACAGTAGCCATCTGTGGGCGGTGCTCAGGATTCACAATCGTAGCCACGATGTTACCACCGAAGGCAGGACGGATCTGATAAAGCAGGTTCTGGTAGGTCTTGCCCTCCTTCTTATCCTCGAAGTCGCCAATCTCCAACTCCGTGCAGTCAGCCGTCAGACCAGAGGTCAGGCTCGATGACACACGGGGCCCGAGGTCACGACCGATGACGGTAGCACCCATCAGACATATCTGCGGCTGCTCCTCCTTGAAGAGGTTCACGAGGATGTCAGTGTGGGAGGCAGATGTATAGGGGAACAGCCCCTCGTCGTCGAAGACAAACAACTTGTCAACACCGTAGGGCAGGATCTGCTCTTCCACCTTGCCCTTGATGCCAGTACCGGCAACGACGGCATGGAGTTCTACGCCCAGTTCATTGGCGAGTTTGCGCCCCTTGGTCAGCAACTCCTGAGATACTTCCTGTACGGTTGTACCTTCGATTTCGCAATATACAAAAACGTTGTTCATATTGTTTTCTTTTTATAACGACAACTTAGACAACTTAAGACAACTTTTTAAGATATGTTGTTTTTGTTGTAATGGTTGTCGTCTTTACTTATCAGCCAATGATTTTCTCTTCCAACAATTCTTTGATCATTCCCTCGACATCAGCGTCAGAAGCCGTCAAAGTTTTCGACTCCTTAGCCTGGAACACGATGTTCTTGATGGCCTTCACCTTCGTGGGTGAACCAGCGAGACCGCACTGGCTGGCATCACCATCCACATCGGCCACGCTCCACTGATTCAGCGTCAGTTCGGGACGCTCCTCGTACAGATAGTCGTAGGGCGTACCCTCGGCAGGGCGCTCCATGGGGCAGGTGGCACGCTTGTACTTCATCACCAGTTTGGCGTTCTGCGGGCGACAGGGAGCAGCACTTCCGTTGACAGTAATCACCACAGGCAGCGGAGCCTCTACAGTCTCCACACCACCGTCGATGACGCGCTTGATGGTAGCCTTACCATCCTTCACACTCAGCACCTCCTCGGCGTATGTCACCTGATTCAATCCCAGTTTCTGAGCCACCTGCGGACCGACCTGAGCCGTATCACCATCGATAGCCTGACGACCACCAATCACGATATCTACGTCGCCAATCTTCTTGATGGCGGTAGCCAGCGCGTATGAAGTAGCGAGTGTGTCAGCACCGGCGAAGAGGCGGTCAGTAAGCAGCCAACCGGTATCAGCACCACGATAAAGTCCCTGACGGATAATCTCTCCTGCACGTGGAGGGCCCATCGTGAGGATTCCTACTGTAGAGCCTGGATTCTGCTCCTTCAGGCGAAGAGCCTGTTCCAAGGCATTCAAATCTTCTGGATTGAAGATAGCGGGTAGGGCAGCACGGTTGACGGTACCTTCGGCAGTCATAGCATCCTTACCCACATTTCGGGTGTCTGGCACTTGCTTGGCCAGCACAACAATCTTTAAAGCCATAAATGTATTAATAAATAATGTGTTATCGTTTTAAAACGGCTGCAAAGGTACGTTTTTTTGCGCACACAGCCAAATAAATTGCACAAAATCAATCAGTTTGTGCACAGATTGACCGATTTGTGCAATTTTCTTGTGCGATTTAATGAAGTCTGCCTGATTTCGAACTTTTTTCTCGCATTTTGTTTGAAGTTATAAAACATTTTTGTATCTTTGCAATTGATTAATGAGAAATAGTGATTAAGCAGATATAATTATGAAGAAATCTACGACAACCCAGCGATTTGCAGTAGCCATTGCCCTGCTGTTTGTAACCGGCTCCTATGCACATGCCCAGTTCGGAGGCCTGCTTAATGCAGCAAAGAAGAAAGCAAAGGATGCGGTGACAAAGACCGTCAATGGTGCAGCCAACAAACAAACTGATCCTCAGCAGAATGTTGCCAGTGTCACGGCATCGGATGGCGACGTTCCATTCTATTATGAGAGTGGCAACCCGCTTGGCGTGTGGCATGCCAAGACGCGTACTTTCGAGCGTTACGCTAAAGACGACAATGGCAATCGGGTCTCTCAGAGTTATACCTTCAAGGAGGAAGGCCCCGTCATGTTCCAAGATGGAACATGTAAGGGCGAGATTCTTGCCGACGGCACGATGAACAGTACCAAGACGCAAGATATCCATTTCGATAAGGCCACAGGCCTGGTTCAGTATAAGGGCGAATGGATTGGCAAGGTCGATGACTATGGCAGTGCCTATATCTGTAACGAAAAGATGATACATGGTGTTCAGCCGATCGATAAGGAAATAGTGGCCTACATCCTATTCAACATGATAGCCACGAATGAACTCCTCGCAGAATACAAGCAGAAGTACAATGCCACAGTGAAGGAGAACGAGGCTAAGCGGAAGCAACAGATAGCCGAACTCAACGAAAATGCGAAGAGAAATCCCGGCGGCAATGCCCAACCCAATGCTACTGCCAATCGTAACACAGGCGGCAATGCTACGAAACTGTGGAAAGGCGGCAGCGTGGCCGGTGAGATTCGTTCCAACGACGAGGTCTGGATTGGCGGCTCCAACCGTGGCAGGTTCGAGAGCAACGGCGACATCCGGGTAGGTGGCAGCATAGCAGGCCAGATACTCTCTGACGGTCAGATCCGAAAGGGTGGTTCTATCGTCGGAAAAGTCCAGAACGGCAGTGTGTGGCTTGGCGGCAGCATCGTGGGCGAGATACGCCAGAATGGTGATGTCGTGAAGAAAGGTTCTATAGTTGGCAGAGCCGAAAATATGAGAGACGCCCGAAAAGTCGCTGTCATCTATTTCTTCAATTTCTTCGTATTCTGACGCATGACAAACGGAATCTATACAATCCTATTGCTTATATTGAGCAATGTGTTTATGACTTTTGCGTGGTATGGACATCTGCGGCTACAGCAGTCGGGCATCTCCACCAACTGGCCGCTCTATCTGGTGATTGCCTTCTCATGGATGATAGCCTTCTTCGAGTATTGTTGCCAGGTGCCGGCCAACCGCATCGGCTTTATCGACAATGGCGGTCCGTTCAACCTGGTGCAGTTGAAGGTGATTCAGGAGTGCATCTCGCTGGTGGTGTTTGCCGTGATAGCCAACTTCATCTTCCAGCACGAGCAGTTGCACTGGAACCATGCGGCTGCCGCCCTCTGCCTGGTGGGAGCCGTCTATTTTGTCTTTATGAAACCGTAGGAGGGATATATGACACAGCCGAAAACCATATCTTATGTTGTGTTCTTTTGCCTTCTGCTGATTGCTTCTGGTAGTAAAGCCTCTACTTCCGCTTACAAAATGGACTCCCTGCGCAAGGCGATACCTTCCTTGACGGGTAAAGAGCGGCAAAAAGCATGGACGCGTCTCTATTATACTGCCTATGATTCTGACCATAAGGGACTGTCCGACAAGGTCCTCGACGAGTGGATTGCCGATGCACATAGCCGGAATGAATATTGGAGTGAGGCTGTGGCCAGGCAGAATAAAATCGTGGACCTGTATAACGCTGCCCAATATGACTCAGTGCACCGAATGGCTTCTCTGGCGATGGATTTCTGCCAGGCGCACAAACTGACGCGAAAGTATTTCGAGGCATGGCATCTCTCCATCTGTGCCTATCATGTTCAGGGTATGTATAATACGGCCGTTCGCGAGGGCAGGAAGATGCATGACGAGGCTGTGGAAAAAGGCGATATGTTCGGCCAGTCGATGGCTTACTACAATATGGGTAATGTGTACTTTACGATGCGCCATTTCCAACAGTCGGTCCAGGCATTTGAACAGAGCGTCAGACTGCTGCAGAATGAGGATACCATCGTATCAGTGCTGCTGGAAGTGTATCCCTATTATGGCGATGCCTTGGAGGCTGTCGGGGATTTTGACAAACTGGAGAAGATGACTCATGAGTGGTGGGTGCATATAGAACAGATGAGCAAGGGGGAAAAAGCGCTCGACATGCCTTCGTCACTGGCCAATTACTATATCGGCCGGGCGCAGGCACTGCTCGGACTGGGGCGGAAGGATGAAGCCCGGAAGGCCCTGATAGATGCTCAGCATAATGTGGCCGATTCTACTACATACGAATATCTTTATTTGATATATTATCAGGCCCAGTTGGCACTGCAGGAAGGCCGTTACGACGAGGCCTTGAGCCTGAATACCAAGCGTATGAGCCTCTGTAGTGTCATTGACGATAAGCCGACGTTGGTACCCGTCAACCTGCAGAGGGCAGAGATACTGCTGGCTGCCAACCGCTATAAAGAGGCCGCCGAACAATTCAAGCGAACGTATCAACTGAATGACTCGCTGAACACGATACAGACGCTGGAGCAGTTGAACGAGATGAATACACTCTTTAAGGTTAGTGAACTTGAGGGGAAGAATGCACTCCAGCGGAGTCGGTATTTCACCATCATCGTGGCTATCGTGGCACTTGCCCTGCTGCTATTCCTGATTCAGCGTTATCACGCCTTGCGCAAGGTGAGGCAGAAGAATGAGGAACTGGCCTTGCGGAATGCAGAGTTGAGGCTGGCCAATCAGCGGGCGATGGAGTCGGCAAAGATGAAGGCCAACTTTATCAGGAATGTATCCCATGAGATACGGACTCCACTGAACATCGTGAACGGTTTTGTGGGTGTACTGGTAGAACAGGATTCACAGTTGACACAACAGGAAAAGAAAGATATTGCCCATCAGGTAGAGCAGAATACGGAGCGTATGACCAGCCTTGTTAACAAGATACTTGAACTCTCCGATGCCAAGAGCCAGACAGTGATAGAACATTCTGATGTGGTGGCTGTCCAAAAGATAGCGGATGATGCTGTCGAGGCTTCTTCGATAGCGCGCCATCTGGCTCCTGTCAATCCGGATGCCAAGGTGGAGTTCCAATTGTGCTCGCATTTGCCTGACGGCTATCAGATTCGCACCAATCTGCTCTATGCTGTGAGGGCACTGCGTCAACTGCTTGACAATGCACAGAAATTTACGGAGAAAGGACTTGTGAAGTTGGACATTTCACTTGAGAATAGCCAGTGGGTAGTCTTTGCAGTGGAGGATACTGGTATCGGGGTGCCTGAAAAGGACGAAGAGAGAATCTTCGGGGAGTTCGTGAAACTGGATGAAGATGCCATAGGCACTGGCGTAGGACTTCCTGTGGCCAGAAACATTGTCCGTCTGCTCGGAGGAGATATAATACTGGATATAACTTACAAGGGTGGTGCCCGCTTTAAGATGACGCTGCCTACTACTTAATAATAAACAAAACAATGAAACGACTTATCACAACAACGACGTTTGCCCTCTCGGCAGTGCTGATGATGGCGCAGGGCTTCGACAACCTGCCCACACCCGTAGAGGAGAAAGTGATCGACAACACTCCCGACTCCATCGCCAAGGCCCTGATGAACCGTCCCGCTCCGGGCTCTACCAGACAGCCAGGAAAGCCAGTGCTCTTCCTCATCGGCAACAGCACGATGCGCAATGGCACGATGGGCAACGGCAGCAATGGCCAGTGGGGCTGGGGCTACTATGCCAATAAGTATTTCGACGGACGGAAGATCTCCGTCGAGAATCAGGCATTGGGCGGTATGTCTACACGCAGTTTCTATACAGACCTGTGGCCAGCCGTGCGCCAGGCACTCAAGCCGGGCGACTGGGTGATTGTGAGCATCGGCCATAACGACCATGCCGACTTTTTCGACAAGAAGCGGGCCCGTGGTGTCATCGACGGGGTTGACCCTGACACGATGGTGATAGGCTTCAACGAGCGCCGGCAGGTGAACGATACCGTATACAGTTATGGCACCTATCTGCGCAAGTATGTCAGCGAGATCCGTGCCGCAGGGGCCAATCCCATTCTGATGTCGCTCACCCCAAGGGATGCCTACACCCCCGCCATTCCCTCCCCTACAGGGGAGGTCAGGAGGGGTCACCACAAGATCGTGCGCAAGCCTCAGACGCAGTGGGCTGCCTACGTCGCTGCCACGGAGGGCGTACCCTTTGTCGACCTCAACGAGATCTCTGCCGCCAAGATCGACCAGTTCAGCCACTGGAAGGAGCAGTATCACTTCTTCGGCGACCATATCCACACCTCGGCCTTCGGTGCCGAACTCAATGCGCGCAGTGCAGCCGAGGGCATCTGGTATTCCGCCAATCCGCTGCTGAAGCCCCTGCAGGAGATGATGGTCAACGTGCCGCTGCAGGCTTACGGCGAAAAGCGTGAGGAAGGCAAGCCGATGGTCTTTATCACGGGCGACTCTACGGTGAAGAACAAGGACAGCGACGAGGACGGCATGTGGGGCTGGGGCTCACAGGCAGGACTCATCTTCGACCCAGCCAAGATCGTCTGGGAGAATGTCGCAATGGCCGGGCGCTCCACGCGCAGTTATCTCCGTGAGGGGCGCTGGGAGAAGGTCTATAATGCCCTGCGGCCTGGCGATTTCGTACTACTGCAGTTCGGCCACAATGACATCTGTCCCATCACCGACAAGAAGGCGCGTGGCGTCATTGCCAGTGCCCAGGACACCTGTCACGTGTATAAGATGGACGAAGACGGCTCGTTCGTGGTGGTCTACAGTTTCGGCTGGTATCTGAAGAAGTTCATCGATGATGTGCGCGAGAAGGGGGCCACGCCCATCCTGCTTTCGCTGACGCCGCGCAATGAGTGGCCCGGCGGCAAGATAGAGCGTCGCAACGACTCGTATGGCAAGTGGTATCGCCAGGTGGTGGAGCAGACGGGTGTCGAGTTCGTGGATGTGCATAATATCTCTGCCGACTTCCTCGACAAGAAGTTCGCGTCCAAGGATGCTGCGAAGAGCAAGGAAAAGGCTTCGAAGTATTTCAACCACGACCACACGCACACCTCAAAGATTGGGGCCCAGATGAATGCCCGCAGCGTGGCTCAGGGTCTGCGTGAGATCAACTCGCCGCTGGCGAAGTATCTGAGGAAGAAGATCAAGTGACGGGCTCGCAGACGGTATAGACGTACTGCGGCCTGACGTGTGTAGTGAACTTCAGGTCGGCATGGTCGGTCAGCACGGTCTTCAGTTCGTTGCTGATGCCTGTGCCGATTTGTTTGAGCGCCGCTTCCTTCATTGTCCAGAGCCGTATGAAGGCCACGTCGGGCCGGGGCGCGGCGACGATCTGCCCGAGTTCATCATCATTCATCGTGTAGCGGGCCAGCGGCTCCTTGTATTCGCGGATGGACTCGACGTCGATGCCCACGGGCCGGCTGCCGACGGCACAGGCCACGGCATCCCTGCAGTGACTGAGGCTGAAGTGAATCTCCGGGTGCCCGATGATGGCGGGCTTGCCGTGCTCGCCATACTCGAAGAGGGGATTCGCCGTGATGCCGTATCCCTCGCGAAGCGCCTGCTTCAGCAGCAGATAGGCCAGCACCGAGGTGCGCCGCCCCTGCTCATGCCTGAACTTCAGCGCCTGCTGACGCCGCTGCTCCGAAATCTCCCCCAATGCCGCATCGAGGTCGAAGTCCCATATTTCCTCGCTTACTATTACTCTCATCTTTTCCATGTTTTACTGTTTTCGCTCCCCCACGCCATTATTTCGGGGGCGCGGGGGGACGGAGGTGCGAGACTAGGCTCTGCACTTCAACTATTCTCGCTCTCCCGCACCCCCGTCCCCCCGCACCCCCGTTTCCAGTGCCGGAGCCGGAATCCTGCGGTTCGGATTCTCCTTCGCCCCGAGGTCTACGAGTTCGCGTCCTTTCTGCACCACGCTCTGTCGGCCTGCTACGAGTTTGTTGTTGGCGAAGTCGAAAGCCTGCTGCGCCATGCGCAGTTTGTCCCCCAGGTCATTATACCGCTTGATGAAGTCGCCCAGACGGTCGAGCAGGTCCTCAGCCAGTCCGAACACCTTCTCCTGATTCTCCGCCTGCTGATACTGCACCCAGGCGATATGGATGATATGCAGGATGCCCAGCAGGTTCTGCTCGCCGGTGACGAAGACTTTCTTCTCGAAGGCCTCGCGCCAGAGTGTCGGGTCGTTGGCCAGGGCCAGTTGGAGTGACGACTCGAAGGGCACGAACATGATGACGAAGTCCACGGCGTCGCGCCCGTTTCTGATGTATTTGGAGTAGTCCTTGCGGGCCAGTTCGCCGACGTGCTGGCGCACGCTCCTGATATGGTCCTGCAGCCAGCGCTCCTTCTCCTCGGGCGTCTCCGCATTGACATATCTCTCGTATGCCACCAGCGACACCTTCGAGTCGACGATGACATCCTGTCCCTGCGGATAGTGGATGACGACGTCGGGCTGCATCTCCCGTCCCGTATCCTCATTCTTCAGAGCCCGCCCCGCCTCGTCGCGCAGCCGCGCCTGCACCTCGTAGTGGATGCCCTCGGTCAGTCCCTGACTTGCCAGCAGGTCGCCGAGGATGATCTCGCCCATCGTGCCGCCCGCCTTGTTGTCGCGGCGCAGCACATTGGTCAGGCTCTCCGCCTTCTCGCCCAGTTGCTCGGCCTGACGCATCATCAGCAGCATCTGCTCGCGAAACGATGCCGAGTGGGCCGCCGACTCCTTCTGGGCCTCGCCGATGGCCTTCTGCATGTTGGCGATGGCCTCTTTCAGCGGCGCGGTGATGCCCGTCATCGCCTCAGAGTTCTGCGCCTTCAGCCTGTCGGCACTGCCTTCGAGGATGCGCCGGGCCATATTGGCAAACTGCTCCTCCTTCCTCCTGTTTTCCTCTGCCGCCTGCTCCCGCAGCAGTTCCAATTCGCGGCTGAGCGTCTCCACGCGGGCATTGAGCCGCTCGGCCCTCGAGGCACGCTCCCTGACGTCCGCCTCCAGATGCTGTACGCGGCTCTGGGATGCACTGAGCAGTTCCTGACGCATGGACAGTTCGATGTCCTTCTTGCCGGAGGCGATGTTCACGGCGTCGAGTCGCTTGTCCATCACGAGATAGGCCACCACGGCTCCCGCCGCCATACCTATTATAATATATAGTGCTATCATCTTTTCATTCCTTCATTTTTTCTATCTTTTTCCCGATTTTGTTGCAAAGTTACGAAATAATTCGTATCTTTGCACACAAATAAACCGTTTTTTTATCAATCACTAAAACTTACACATTATGGATTATAAGATTATCGACATCGAAGGAGTAGGCGACGTCTATGCAGAGAAACTGGTTGCCGCAGGTATCAACAAGGTCAGCGAGTTGCTGGAGAAGTGTGCTGCCCCCAAGGGCCGCAAGGAATTGGCAGAGGCTACCGGGATCAGTGAGAAACTGATTCTGCGCTGGACTAACCATGCCGACCTGTTCCGCATCAACGGCGTAGGCCCCCAGTTTGCAGAACTTCTGGAGAAGGCCGGTGTTGACACCGTGAAGGAGTTCCGTCATCGCGTGGCAGAGAACCTGCAGCCGAAACTGGAGGAGATCAATGCCCAGTTCCACATCTGCGGCCGCGTGCCCGCCGTCTCTGAGATACAGAAGATGGTCGACCAGGCCAAGGAACTGGAGCCGAAGATGACATACTAATCGACGCAAGAAGATTACGCGGTATCCTCGCATGACTTCTTGTAAAAACACTGCCGTGGGTGTAACGCGTGCGCATATAACAGCCTAACACGGATAACCGCGACCCCCGTGACCCCCGTGACCCCCAGTGCCGGGTCATGGGGGGCACGGGGGCATCCAAAAAGTACATATTACTACTATATATATAGCAGCAGTATGTTATCGTCTGGCTTCAGGAGGCTGATATCTGTCAACAGCAAGCTGGTATTTTTCAATACCAGCCTCTTATTTTACGATACCAGCCTCTTATTTCACAGCAGACTTAAGGATCTCGGAGAGCGTCGGATGGATGTGCACCATGTCGGCGAGTTCGCTGAGCGTGGTGTGCCTGCACATCAGGACGCTCACCTCCTGCACGATATCGGCAGCATGGGCTCCGTAGGCATGACAGCCGAGGATGGTGCCGTCATCGGCAAAGACAAAGAGTTTCAACAGGCCTTCGGTCTCCCCCATCGCGAGGGCCTTGCCGTTGGCACGCCAGAAGGACTTCTTACAGACGTAGGGGATGGCGGCCGCCCTGAGTTGGTCCTCCGTAGGTCCGACACAGGCAGCCTCAGGCTCGGTGAAGATAGCGGCGGGCATGATGTCGAAACGGATGCCGTCGGTCTTGCCTAATATATGATTGACGGCACGGACGGCCTGCATCTCGGCGGCATGGGCCAGCATCTGACGGCCATTGCAGTCGCCGATGGCGTAGAGAGAGGAGAGAGGAGAGAGGAAAGAGGAGAGAGGAATGTTAGAGGAGAGAGAATTCGGGGTGGCGGGGGCGAGGGGGTGCAGGGGTACGAGGAAGTTGTCATCGACGGGGATGGAGCCGTCGGGGGCGAGGGTGACGCCGAGGGCTTCCAGATGGAGGCCATCAATGCGGGGCTTACGGCCTGTGGCCATCAGGATGACGTCGGCCTCCACCGTCGCTGTCTGTCCCCGTTTGTCCTCGTAGATGACTATGCCGCCATCGACGGACTTCACGGCGCACTGCATGCGGAAAGTGACTCCCTTCTTCTCCAGGAGTTTGCGCAGACGTTTGGCGATATCGCTGTCGAGCACGGGCAGGCACTCCTTCAGATACTCGATGACCGTCACCTCGACACCGAAGCGGCGGAAGACGGAGGCGAACTCCATGCCGATGACGCCCGCGCCGATGATGACGAGGCGCCTGGGCATCTGCTCCATACGAAGCAGGCCCGTGGAGTCGACGACATGCGGATTGTCCTTCGTGCCTTCAATGGGGAGCCACTTCGTCTCGGAGCCGGTGGCGATGATGATGTGGGGAGCGGTATAAACCGTTTTGTTCGCCTCCACCCCTAACCCCTCCTCCCCGGAGGAGGGGAGTGACGAGGCATGGGACTCCTCCCCGGAGGAGGGGAGTGACGAGGCATGGGACTCACCCACGGAGGAGGGGAGTGACGAGCCATGGGACTCACCCACGGAGGAGGGGAGTGACGAGGCATGGGACTCACCCACGGAGGAGGGGAGTAACGAGGCATGGGCGCGGACAAGGGTGATATTGGGATGAGAGAGGATACCCTCGACACCCGCACGCAGTTGAGGCACGACCTGCGCCATACGGCTACGGGCCTCAGCGAAAGAAGCACTGTGGACGTAGGTCTTGGTGGGGATGCACCCCACATTGAGGCAGGTGCCGCCCACCTCGCCGGCCTCGAAGATGACAACCTTCAGGCCCTGTTTGGCGGCATATTCAGCGGCGCGGTAGCCACCTGGCCCCGCGCCGATAATAATCAGATCAGTTTCTTTCATTGAACATTGAGCATTGAACATTGAACATTCATTCCTCACGTTTCATTTGACGATACGTCACCACGGGATGCTTGGCGGCGAGGACATCGTCGACACGGCCGATGGGGGTGGTGTGAGGTGCCGACTTCACCTGCTCTGGATCCGTCTTGGCCTCCTCGGCAATCTGACGCATCACGGCGATGAAGCCGTCGAGTGTCTCCTTCGACTCATTCTCGGTGGGCTCAATCATGAGGCTCTCATGGAAGAGCAGCGGGAAGTAAATAGTCGGTGCATGATAGCCGTAGTCGAGCAGGCGCTTGGCCACGTCCATCGTGGTGACACCCGCAGGACAATCAGTGCTCACTGTTGGGCAATCAGTGCTCACTGTTGCCTTATCCTTCAGGCCGTCGAAGACGAACTCGTGGCAGCAAAGGCCGTCGATGGGCAGTTCGTAGACATCCTTGAGCGACTCCTTGATATAGTTGGCATTGAGCGTGGCCAGGGGGCCGACGTACTTCACCTGATCACGCCCGAGCGAGAGGATGTAGGCATAGGCCCGCATCATCACGGCGAAGTTGCCATGCCAGGGCGACACGAAGGGGAAAAAGTCCTGCAAGCCCTCGCGCACACCGACAGGGCCACTGCCCGGGCCACCGCCGCCATGAGGGGTGGAGAAGGTCTTGTGCAGATTGATGTGCATCACGTCGAAACCCATGTCGCCAGGACGGCAGGCGCCAAGCATCGGATTGAGGTTGGCACCGTCGTAGTACATCAAGCCACCGCAGTCGTGGATGAGTCGGGCTATCTCAGGGATACGCACCTCGAAGAGACCGAGGGTATTGGGATTGGTCATCATCATGGCGGAGATCTCCTGTCCCTGCTCTGACACGATGCGCTGGAGGTCATCGAAATCCACCGTGCCGTCGGCCTGCGACTTCACCTCGATAATCTCAAGTCCGCAGACAGCGGCTGAAGCGGGATTGGTGCCGTGGGCCGAGTCGGGCACGACGACCTTCTTGCGCTGGAGATCGCCACGCGAGCGGTGATAGTTGTCGATCGTCATCAGTCCCGTCAGTTCGCCATGAGCCCCGGCGTAAGGCTTGAAGGTGAAATGAGCCAGCCCCGTGAGTGCACAGAGCGACTTCTCAAGCAGGGCCACAAGTGCACTGGCACCGCGCACCGTATCAGAAGGCTGCAAGGGATGCAGGTTCTGGAACTGCGGCAGGGCTGCCATCTCCTCATTGATCTTGGGGTTGTACTTCATCGTGCAGGAGCCGAGCGGATAGAAGCCGGTATCGACACCAAAGTTATTATTAGAGAGGTTGGTATAGTGGCGCACCACGGTCAGTTCGTCGCACTCAGGCAGTGCGGCATCCTGCTGACGGCGGAACTCGCCGGGTATCTGGTAGTCGCCAAAACTGTCCTTAGGCAGACTGTAGCCTCTGCGCCCCTTTTTCGAGAGTTCGAAAATCAGGTTTCCGTATAGTCTATTGTTCATAATCTTATCCTCCTTTCAGTTAAGCGACACCATTAACCATAGAGAGCAGATCAACGAAGAAGTCGATCTCCTCCTTTGTCCGTTTCTCAGTGACTGCAATCAGCAGCGTGCCATCATCCATCCGCACACCAGGCAGGATGCCATTCTTGGCGCAGAAAGAGAAGAGTTTGCCGAGATCGCCGTCATAGCGCACCAGGAACTCATTGAAGAACGGGCGGTCGTAGACCAGCGAGAAGTGCTGCGTGGCCAGGAGCCTGTCACAGAGATAATGGGCTCCGGCGTAAGAACGTTCGGCAGCCTCCTTAACGCCCTGGCGCCCCATGAGTGACATATAGACCGTGACCCAGAGCGCCATCAGGCTCTGGTTGGAACAGATGTTCGACGTGGCCTTCTGGCGGCGGATGTGCTGCTCACGCGCCTGCAGGGTGAGCACGAAGGCCCGCTGCCCGCGATTGTCGCGGGTCATACCGACGATGCGGCCAGGCATCTTGCGGATGAGTTTCTCTGTACAGCACATATAGCCGACGTATGGGCCACCCCACTGCATCGGGATGCCCAGGCTCTGTCCGTCGCCGACTGCGATGTCAGCGCCCCACTCGCCCGGCGTCTTCAGTACGGCAAGGTCGGCAGCGACACTGTCGATGATGAAGAGGGCCTTCTGCTCATGACAGGCATCAGCCAAGCCCGTGAAGTCTTCGATGATACCATTGGCGTTGGGCTGCTGGACCATCACGCCAGCGACGCCACCTTCAGCGAGACGGGCCTTCAGATCGTCGACATCAGTCACGCCATCCTTCGCAGCAATCGTCAGCAGTTCGATGCCCTGATGGAGGGCGTAGGTGTCGAGCACCTTCCGCGTGAGGCCGTTGACGGTCTCGGATACGAGCACCTTATTGACTTTCTTACCAGCCGCCACTGCCATCATCATCGCTTCGGCAGCAGCCGTTGTGCCGTCGTACATCGAGGCATTGGAGATGTCCATACCCGTCAGTTCGGCCATCATCGACTGGTATTCGAAGATGTAGTGGAGCGTACCTTGCGAGATCTCAGCCTGATAAGGGGTGTAGGAGGTCAGAAACTCAGAGCGCTGCAGCAGACTGGGGATGACGGACGGTGTATAGTGGTCATAGACTCCATAGCCGGCATAACAGGTCAGTTGCTTGTTTTGCGAGCCGAGGCGTTCGAAGAGTTGGCGCACCTCCAGTTCGCTCATCTCTGTGGGGATGTCGTAGTCGCCTCGGAAGCGGATGGCGTCAGGAATCTGGGCATAGAGGTCGTCGAGTGACCTGACACCCACCTTGTCGAGCATCGCCTTGAGGTCATCCTCCGTATGGGGAAAGTATTTGTAGTCCATATTATGTTTATTTAGGCGCGGATTAACACGGCTCTCTCCCAGAGAGACTCTGCTCTTTATACAGGAAGCCGTGTCTTTATTTATAAAGCCGCGTTAATCCGTGCCAAGAAATCATTTCTCACAGAATTTCTCGTAGGCTGAAGCATCCATCAGGTTGTCGAGGTCAGTCTTATCGGAGAGTTGCACCTTGATAATCCAGTTCTCAAAGGCATCCTGATTGATGAGTTCCGGCTGGTCCTCAAGGGCCTCGTTGACCTCTACGACAGTACCACTGACAGGCGAGATCAGGTCGGATGCAGCCTTCACGCTCTCCACAGCGCCAAACTCCTCGCCCGCTGTCACTTCATCATCCACCTCGGGCATATCGACATACACCACATTGCCCAACGCGTTCTGGGCATAGTCTGTGATACCCACGAAACCATAGTTGCCTTCTACTCTTACAAATTCGTGTGACTCCGAGTAGTAGAGTCCTTCTATTATCTTTGCCATAATAATTTTTATTTGATGTTTGAAATTCTATGTCTGAAATATATGATTACTTTTTGTAGTTCTTGTTATAGAACTGTTTCTTGACCACCTTGCCAGGGAACACCTTCTTACGAATCTGAATCTGCACCTCCGTATCGAGTTTCGCATACTGCGCATCGATGAGCGCCATGCAGACACTCTTGTCGGAAGAGAGGGTGTGATAACCGGTCGTCACCTCACCGATAGGCTCACCTTCCATGTTCAGCACCGTATAGCCATGACGGGGGATCGCCTTGTCGAAGAGTTCGATGCCCACAAGTTTCTTGGCAGGCCCCTCGGCCTTTTGTCTGGCCAGAGCCTCCTTGCCGATAAACTCAGCCTTGTCGAGTTTTACGAACAGGCCGAGCCCCGCCATAATCGGAGTGATGTCAGCAGAGAGTTCGTCGCCATAGAGCGGGAGTCCCACCTCGAAGCGGAGCGTATCGCGACAACCGAGGCCGCAGGCCTGTACGCCGGCAGCAATCAGTTTGTCCCAGCACTCACGGATATAGTCGTGAGAGGCATAGATCTCGAAGCCGTCTTCGCCTGTATAGCCGGTGCGGGAGATGATCGGAGGAAGGGGGTTACTACCTGCCACTTCAAACACCTTGCAGGTGTAGAATGACAGTTCGGCACACGGCAGACCTAAGACGGTTTCAACGATATGCTCCGCCTCTGGTCCCTGAACGGCTATCTGCCCATAATAGTCAGAACGATTCTGAAGGTCGATATCGAAACCAGCAGCCTTCTCCTGCATCCATGCCCAGTCCTTGTCAATGTTGGCTGCATTGATGACGAGGAAGAAGTCGTTCTCGCCCATCTTGTATACCAGGAGATCATCGACGGTGCCACCATTCTCGTAGCACATCATACCATAATAGATTTTTCCCACAGGTGCCCCAGCGACATCATTGGTGAAGATATGCTGCACGTAGCGCTCAGCATCCTTACCTTTGACCGTAATCTCTCCCATGTGAGACACATCGAAAACACCAACGTGCTCCCTGACGGCATGATGCTCCTGGGCGATACCACTCTGATAGAGCAACGGCATATCAAAGCCTCCGAACTCCACCATCGTGGCATTAGCAGACACGTGCTTGTCGTGCAGACAGGTCTGCTTCACTTTCTTTTCTAATTCCAGTTTAATAGCCATAGATTATTGTTGTAATAAGTTTATAAAGTCTTTATCCAGATAGGATTGCTCGAGCAGTTCTATCTCTGCCACCTCCTGAGCCGACAGTACCCGCTCACCAGTACAGAGCGTGCTGCGGATGAGGCGTTTCACCTCCTCAAGGCTCAACGGCGTATAGTCTTTCAGCAGGGTGACGCGCTGGCGCACGCTCTGGATGCCTCTCTTCTGAAGTTTCTCTGGTCCTGGTGTGATGGCATTAAGCATGTGCGCCATATTCGTGTCATAAAGCATGGTAGAATGAACGATACTCCGCCCGGCAAGGTGATAGCACGCTGTCCCACAGACTTTACGCCCGCCGATCAGGATATCATTGTGGCTGGTACCTGTCGCCTCGATACCCATCTGGCGAAGTGTCAAGAGCACCATATTGACGAAGCGGTTGAATGCGAAGCCCACATTTTCCCCGGAAGTGACAAACGAGAGCATCAGATTATCCTTATCGGCATAGACACAGCCTCCCCCACTCTTCCGACGATAGACCTTGATGCCGTGCGCCTGGCAGTAGTTGAGGTTCACCTCGTTCTCCGCCACCTGATTGCGCCCGAAGATGACACTCGGCTCCACCTGCCACATAAAGAAGCAGTCGGGCTCATCCACATGACGGGCCACGAACTCCTCCATAGCCAAATAGAATGAAAGGCCACGGCATTTTTCGTCAGGTAACAAGACATACTTCATATCTTAGGCAGCAGCAAACTCAGTTACTGGTTTGGAAATTTTCTGCAAATATATGAAGTTTTTATGTAAGTGCCAAGTATTTCCTGCCTTTTAACTTCTTTTATTTCTTTCTTCGATGAATCGCAATTCAGCCTCCAGCATTTCCAACTTCCGCATCCGGTAGCCTGCTGCACGGGCTATCTCAATAGGACGGGTATAGAGATAGTGGATTTCCATCGGGCGGTGGAAGTCAAAATCGAGTTTCATCGAAGGACTGTAGGGGGTCATGTTGTCAGTCATGTCAATCATCTTCTCCACAAAGGCCTCGTCGACACCTGCGACCCCTAATGCACGTGAAGCCTCAACGACCTCCATCATCAGGTCGCGAATGAGTTGACGGGTGGCAGGATTCTTCAGCAAGAGGTCAGTACTAGTATTTAACGCCACCGTCATCCCATTGAACGGCATGTTCCAGACAGCCTTCTTCCAACGGGCTTCATCGTAAGGCACAGAGGCTGTCGGAATGCCCGCTTGTGTAAAATCATTTAGTATGGTGCCGAAAAGGGTTTCATCCCTGCAGGAATAGTTGGCCAGATTGATACTGCCATAGCACTGATGGTTCACACGCCCTGGCTCCGTCTTAGCAGAACAAATGAAAGCCAGACCACCTACCAACTGCAGTTTCGGGAACATCTGCTGCACATCAGCCTCCACACCGATGCCATTTTGAATAAGCACCACAACCGTATGCTCATAGAGCAGAGGCGAAAGCAGTTCAGGTAGCAGATGATTGTTGACAGTTTTCAACCCAACCACTACCACATCACACTTCGGCATATCTGAAGGGTTTTGATAGACATTGACATGATCCACATGGAAAGAACCATCGCAGGAATCGACCTGCATACCCTTCTCTTTGACAAACTGATAATCACTATGCGACAGGAAATGCACCTCTTGTCCACTATACGCCAACTTGCTGCCATAATAGCCGCCGATGGCCCCTACCCCTATAACACCGTATCTCATTTTTAAGTCTTTAAACTGCTATTTTGGAGTGCAAAGTTAGACATTTTTCCACTCATTTATAGCATAAAGTGCATTAAATTAATGTTTTTTTTGCGTCTTTTGTGTCCTTTGTGGAATAATATGATTATCTTTGCACCAAAATAATAACCATTGTGGAAAAAACTGATTATACATTACTCAACAAAATACAATACCCAGAAGATTTACGTAAACTGACGGTCGACGATCTGCCCCAGTTATGCAAAGAATTGCGACAAGACATCATCGAAGAAGTGGCCGTCAACCCTGGGCATCTGGCTTCGAGCCTCGGCGTGGCAGAGATCACAGTGGCATTGCACTATGTCTACAACACGCCCGAAGACCGTATCGTATGGGACGTAGGCCATCAGGCCTATGGGCACAAGATACTGACAGGGCGGCGCGAGCAGTTCTGTACTAACCGCAAACTGGGCGGTATCCGTCCGTTCCCCTCCCCGGAGGAGAGCGAATATGACACGTTTGCCTGCGGTCATGCCTCTAACTCCATCTCGGCAGCCCTCGGTATGGCTGTGGCTGCCAAACTGGAAGGCAAGAGCGACCGGCACGTCGTTGCCGTCATCGGCGACGGAGCCATGAGTGGCGGCCTGGCTTTCGAAGGACTGAACAACGTGTCGTCGAGCCCTAACGACCTGCTGATTATCCTCAACGACAATAACATGTCGATCGACCGCAGCGTGGGAGGCATGAAGCAATACCTGCTCAACATGAGCACCAACGAGACCTATAACGCCATCCGCTTCAAGGCCTCGCGCTGGATGAACCGCAAAGGCATACTCAACGACGATCGCCGCAAGGGAATCATCCGGCTGTCGAACGCCGTGAAGAGCGCCATCTCCCACCAGCAGAACATCTTTGAGGGAATGAACATCCGATACTTCGGTCCCTTCGACGGGCATAACGTAAAGGAACTGGTGCGCATCCTCAGGCAGATCAAGGACATGAAAGGTCCTAAGTTGCTCCACCTGCACACTCAGAAGGGACATGGCTATGCACCTGCAGAAAAGGATGTGACCACCTGGCACGCACCTGGTAAATTTGACCCTGAGACAGGCGAGCGCATCGTGGACAAGGACCCAAGCAAGCCCCAGAAATATCAGGACGTGTTCGGACATACGCTGCTGGAACTGGCAGAACAGAATCCCAGGATTGTGGGTGTGACACCTGCTATGCCCACAGGCTGTTCGATGAACATCATGATGGAGAAAATGCCCGAACGCACTTTCGACGTAGGTATCGCCGAGGGGCACGCCGTCACCTTCTCCGGCGGCATGGCCAAGGACGGGCTGCTGCCATTCTGCAATATCTACAGTGCCTTCTCACAGCGGGCATTTGACAATATCATCCACGATGTGGCCCTGCTGAACCTCCACGTGGTGTTCTGCCTCGACAGAGCCGGTCTGGTGGGGGAAGACGGGCCGACGCATCACGGAGCCTTTGACATGGCTGCCCTCCGACCGATACCCAATCTGACCATTGCCTCGCCACTCGACGAACATGAGTTACGACGGATGATGTACACCGCTCAACTACCCGACAAGGGACCCTTCGTGATCCGCTATCCGCGTGGCGGCGGCGTACTGCAAGACTGGCGCTGCCCTCTGGAGGAAATCAAGGTGGGGACGGGCCGCAAGTTGCACGACGGTGATGACGTGGCCGTCCTCAGCATCGGCCCCATCGGCAACAACGTGACGAAGGCCATCGAACTCCTGAAACGGGGGTACGGAGGTGCGGGAGCGCGGGGGAGCGAGATCGCCCACTACGATATGCGGTTCCTGAAGCCCATCGACGAGGGTATACTCGACGAGGTGGGCCGCAAGTTCAGGCGCATCGTCACTGTGGAGAATGGTGTCAAAACTGGTGGACTAGGCTCTGCCGTACTGGAATGGATGAACGACCATGGTTATCATCCCCAGATAGTCCGACTGGGTTTGCCCGATAACCGCTTTGTAGAGCATGGCACCGTCGCAGAACTGCAGAAGATTGTTGGCCTCGATGCCGAGAGTATCATTAGGGCTGTAAGAGATTGAGAAATTGAGAATTGAATATGAAGATCGTGATTGTTGGCGCAGGAGCCGTAGGAACCCATCTGTCGAAACTGCTCTCCAGAGAGCATGAGGACTGTGTACTCATTGACGAACGAGAGAATTGCCTGAATCGCCTCAGCGATTACGATGTCATGACCTATCTCGCCTCTCCGACCAGCATCAAGGCACTCAAGGAGGCGGGCACGGCCAATGCCGACCTCTTCGTCGGGGTGACCCCCGAGGAGAGCACCAACATCACCGCCTGCATGATAGCCCATGCCCTAGGAGCCAAGAAGACCGTTGCACGCATCGACAACTACGAATACCTGTCGCCACAGAACAAGGTGTTCTTTCAGGGATTAGGCATCGACTCCATGGTCTATCCGGAAGTACTGGCTGCCATCGACATCAACAACGGCCTGAAACTGTCGTGGGTGCGGCAGCGCTGGGATGTCCACGGAGGCGCCCTCGTACTGCTCGGCATCAAACTGCGCGAGACGGCCGAGGTGCTCAACCAGCCCCTTCGCGAACTGAGCGGCCCTGACGATCCTTATCATATCGTGGCCATCAAGCGCGGTGGCGAAACCATCATCCCAGGTGGAATGGATGAACTGCGCGTCAACGACCTGGCCTATTTTATGACTACGAAGGAATATATCCCCTATATTCGCAAGATTGTAGGCAAGGAGCACTATACCGACGTAAAGAACGTCATCATCATGGGCGGCGGCAAGACCGCCCTGAGAGCGGCACTCACCAAGCCCGACTATATGAACGTGCGCATCATCGAGTCGGACAGCAAGCGCTGCGAGCAACTCAACGAACTGCTGGGCGACAACGACACGATGGTCATCCACGGCGACGGCCGCGACCTGGGACTGCTGGAGGAAGAAGGCATCAAGAACACCCAGGCCTTCGTAGCACTCACCGGCAATGCGGAGACCAATATCCTCGCCTGCCTGACGGCCAAGAAACTCGGTGTGCGCAAGACGGTAGCGATGGTGGAGAACCTCGACTACGTGAGCATGGCCGAAGGACTGGACATCGGCACCATCATCAACAAGAAGACCGTGGCCGCCAGCCATATCTACCAGATGATGCTCGGAGCCGAGGTCAGCAATATGCGCTCGCTGATGCTCGTCGACTCGGAAGTGGCAGAGTTTACCGCAGCAGAGGGTTCCAGAGTCACCAAGAAAGTGGTGAAAGACCTGGGGCTGCCCTTCGGTGTCACCATAGGTGGCCTGGTGCGCAAAGGCCACGGCATGCTGGTGAATGGTAACTCCCAGATACAGGTGGGCGACAGCGTGATGGTGTTCTGTCACGAGCAGAAACTGAACAACGTAGAGAAATATTTTAAACAGAGCACGATTTGGTAAACTTCCGCATCATATTCAAGATCATCGGCTCACTGCTGTTTATCGAGGCATTCTTTATGGCAGTGTGTCTTGGCGTAGCCTTCTGGTTCGGTGAGGATGATCTGGTGGCTTTCCTGCTATCGATGGCCCTTACCTTCGGTAGTGCATTCCTATTTCTATATATGGGGCGTAAGTCGGAAAACACCCTTGGACGCCACGATGCCTATATACTGGTGACGGCAGCATGGGTCATTTTCTCGTTCTTCGGCATGTTCCCCTTCCTGTTTCACGGAAGCATCACTAACCTGAGCGATGCCTATTTTGAAACAATGTCCGGATTTACCACGACTGGAGCCACGATCATCGACGACGTGGAATGCCTGCCCCATGGCATCCTGTTCTGGCGCTCATTGATGCAATGGATAGGCGGCTTGGGAATTGTATTCTTCACCATCGCCATCCTCCCATCCCTGGTAGGTGGTAGCGTCAAGGTGTTTGCTGCCGAAGCCACTGGTCCAATCAAGGCTAAGATGCATCCACGCCTCACTACAACTGCCAAGTGGATCTGGAGTATATACCTGATGCTGACCGTCGGCTGCGGCATCTCGTTCTGGGCAGCCGATATGGACTGGTTCTCTGCCGTCAATTACGCTATGACGACTACAGCCACAGGCGGTTTCTCCATCCACAATGATGCGGCAGCCTATTTCAAGTCGGCACGCATCGACTATATTTCCATACTCTTCCAGTTTCTGGCCGGCATCAATTTCACCTTATTGTATATAAGCATCTTCAAGGGGCGACTCAAGGACCTGTTCCGCAATTCCGAATTCAAGTTCTACGTCAGCCTGATACTTCTGGCCACCAGTGCCATCATGCTGCTGCTCATCCTGCAGAATGACTATGGGCTGGAGCATGCCTTCCGCAGTGCGCTGTTCCAGGTGGTCTCGTTTATGACCACCACCGGTGTCTTCAGCGAGGACATCGCAGACTGGCCTCATATCACATGGGTGATTCTCGGCCTGGTGATGTTCATCGGGGCCTGCGCCGGCAGCACCAGTGGCGGACTGAAGTGCATCCGTGGCGTGATGATAATGAAGGTGGTACGCAATAACTTCAAGCAGATACTGCATCCTAATGCTGTCTTGCCAGTAAAAATCAACGGTCAGAGCGTTCCGCAGTCGAGAATAATCTCGCTTTTCGCGTTTTTCTCACTCTTCATCATCATGCTGCTGGTCACAGGAACCATCATGTTTATGTCGGGCATCGACACCGTCAATTCGGCGGCCATCGCCCTGAGTTGCGTCAGTAACGTCGGCCCATCATTGGCCAACGATGTAGGGGCTAATATCACTTGGTCGGCTATGCCGGACTGTATCAAGTGGGTGCTATGCCTGTTGATGCTGATGGGACGTCTTGAAATTATGACAGTGCTGGTGCTCTTCACCCGCAGTTTCTGGAAAGAGAACTAAAACAAGCCTCATACAATGTACAAATTTGAACCACTATTAAAACAGACGCTTTGGGGAGGCGACAAAATCATCCCCTTCAAACACTTAGACACGCAGATGGAGCGGGTCGGAGAGAGTTGGGAAATCTCCGGCGTCAAGGACAATGAGACCATCGTGGCCGACGGCCCTGACAAAGGCAAAAGCCTGAACGAACTGGTGCGTGAGCAGAAAGGGCAACTCGTAGGTGAGGAGAATTACCAGCGCTTCGGCGATGAGTTCCCGTTGCTCATCAAGTTCATCGATGCCCGCC
The DNA here is from genome assembly GCA_947167845.1 of uncultured Prevotella sp. Taxonomy (GTDB): domain Bacteria; phylum Bacteroidota; class Bacteroidia; order Bacteroidales; family Bacteroidaceae; genus Prevotella. Next base: position 23,888 of record CAMVJQ010000033.1, read on the forward strand.
AGGATCTCTCGATTCAGGTACACCCTTCAGATGAAATAGCCCACCGACAGGGTAAACCGCGCGGGAAGACGGAGATGTGGTACTGTCTGGGGAGACAGGGAGACAGTGAGACAGGGATACAAGACATTACACCTATGCTCTACAACGGCCTGAAGCAGCAGATCACTCCAGAACAATATGAGGAGATGGTTGAGAACGACACCATCACCGATGCCCTGGCGCGCTACGAGGTGCATGAGGGCGACGTATTCTTTATCCCTGCAGGCCGTATCCATGCCATCGGCGCGGGCTGTTTCGTGGCTGAGATTCAGCAGACCAGCGATGTCACCTACCGCATCTACGACTTCAAGCGCAAGGACAAGAATGGCAACTATCGTGAACTGCATACGAAACTCGCTTCTGAGAGCATCAATTACACAGTGCTGCCTAACTATCGCACAGAATACCAACTGCCGAAGGACGAGGGTGTCCAGGTCGTGTCATGCCCCTACTTCACTACGGCCGTCTACGACCTGACGGAGCCGATGACGCTCGACTACTCCGACCTCGACTCATTCGTGATCCTCATTGCCGTAGGGGGAGCCGGCACGCTCACTGCCGACGGGCAGACCGCCTCGTTCCGCATGGGCGACACCGTGCTGCTGCCCGCCACGACCCGCGAGGTGAAGGTCGAGGGAGAAGTCAAGTTCCTGGAGACTTACGTATAAAGATGATTATGTATTCCCGTCCAGATACCGCCGCACATCCTCTTGCAGGCGGCGGAACTGGTCGGAGGCCATATAGCCGGTGTTCTTCTTAAGCATCACCTTGATGTCCTGCAGCGAGTTCTCATAGCACGACATCTCGTTGCGCTTCTGCGTCTTGTGGGCCGTAGCCTGATAGATCTCATTCTGGCGCTCCTGGCGCAGCAGGTTGCACACCTTCGAGAGGATGGGCGACACGACCGTGTCAAACAAGTGGTGGCCCTGTATGTACAGATAGGTGGTCTGGGCCGTCACGCCCAGGGCTTTGATGTCCTCCTTCGTCTTGAGATACTCCTCCTTGGCGTCAGGGAAGAGGCGCTGCAGTTCATTGACCTTGGTCTTCACCTTGCGCCTCACGTTGACGAGCGACGGCTCGGGGTTCTGCACATTGAAGCCACCCGGGTCGGCGATGCGGTTGAAGTCGGTGATGGTGAACTTGTTATAGTTGCCGTTGCGATAGAGCATGATGGACCAGACGAAGAGTTGGAACAGGCTTTCGGAGAACTGCCGGAAATACTCTCGGAAGTCGAAGATGCGATGATCGTTGAGGGTAACAGAGACGCAGACGTTGTGCAGCGACGGGGCGTAGCACTGGAAGTTCTCGATGGCGTAGACGTAGGTGTGGAACACGTAGGGGCTCTCCAGTATCTTCCTTGAGGCGTGGGTGGCCCCCTGCATCAGGTAGTCGTAGTCGGCATCCACGCAGGCTATCATGTCCTTGCCCAGCGGCTCTCCCTCCAGAAAGTTCATCAGCACCGACTTCTTGCCCCGCGTCAGGTTCACCTTCGAAGGCAGCATCACCTCGAAATAGCGCTTGTCATCCTCAAACTCCGAGAGCACCGTGCGCCAGAAGTAGATGTCGTCATAACTCTCGACATAGGCCACTATCCTATGCCGCGCCTTCTTCGAAGTCAGCGAGTTGGCTGCCTCGAAATAACGGCTGTTGATATTATCCTTCAGCCTGCTCGCCATCTTCTCTCTCCCTTCATTTCTCTCTCCTCTCTCCTCTTTCCTCTCTCCTCTTTCAAGTCGTGATGTCAGTCACTTCCGTCACGCTGTCCATCCAGCCGTTCATGACGACGGCGGGCGAGTGAGTGGTCAGGATCACCTGCACGTTGGGGTTCAGTTCGAGGCAGAGGTCGATGAGCCGTTTCTGCCACTCGATGTGTAGGCTCACCTCCGGCTCGTCCATGAAGAGCACATAGGGCTGGTTGTCCTCCACCAGCACGGTCAGCAGAATGGCCAGCATCTGCTTCTCCCCGCTCGAGAGTTGGTAGGGCACCAGCGTCTCGCCGATCTGCGAAAAGCGTATCTCGTTCTCCGTCCGCACAATCTTCTTGCCCGTATCCGTAAACAGGTCGTCGACGATGTCCTGAAAGCGGGTCTTCTTCTGCGACAACTGCTGGGCGGCATCCGCATGCCCCGCCTGCAACTCGGCGATGATGCGGTTGCCGATGTTCACCTGGTAGTCCAGGTATTTGCGCTGCAGATGGTAGAGTTGGAAGTCGAGGGCCGAGCGGATGCGGGTGTCCACCATGTTGAGCGTCTCGTTGTCGAGCATCGGCGAGTCAAGCGAGCGGATGATGTCGAAGCGGATATGGGTGGCGTCGGCCGGCTCCACGTCGATGTGGACCCCCTTCAGCAGGTGGTTGATGATGTCGCCGTTGGTATTGACGCTCCTCACCACCTTGTTCAGGATGGTCGACTTGCCCACGCCGTTGATGCCGCTCAGGATATTTACGCGCGGATCCAGTTGCCACACCACATGCTTCTTTCCGCTCCAGAGGGAGTCGATTTCTATCCGCCTGATGTAGTCTGCATACTTGATGCTTGATGACTTAACGCTCTGCATAGTTCTAAGTTTTTCGTCGCCGGTTATTGTTTAATGCTCTTCTCGACTGCAAAGACCGCTGCTCTGCCTATCTCTCCCTGCCCTTGAAGTCAGGCCTCGTCTCTCCGGGATGCCAGAAATCGACGAGGGCGATATCGAAGATCAGATTGCTGTAGGCAGGGCGCGTCGTAGTGGAGGCCGAGCCATACGCCAGACTATAGGGGATGTAGACGCGCCAACGGTCGCCGACGTGCATGTTGAGCAGTGCCGTCTGGAACCCCTCTATCCAACTGGCACCGCTGACGGTGCCGATCGTCTTCCAGTTGAAGTCGCCCAGGTAACTCTCATCGAAGACATAGCCTTCGGTATAGGTCTTTGAAGGGATGAGACGGCCGCGGTAGGCCACGCGGGCCGTGTCGGTCTGGAGGGGGGACGCCTTGCCGGCCCCCGTCTCCAGTACTTCCACATAGATGAAGTCGCTGTTCGCGCCATCAGTAGCCTCGTCCTGCGTATAGGTCCTGATCTTGCGGTAACTGCTGTTGGCAGCCCACTCCACCACGGCCGCATCGTTGCGATACTGCCAGTTGTCGAACTCCGCAGGCTCTCCCTCGTCCTCACTGCAGGAGACGGCGAAGAGTGAACAGTGAAGAGTGAAGAGTATCACTCCCACATATCCAAGCCATTTTTTCAATTCACAATGCATAATTCTCAATGCACAATTCCTAAATCTTAACTCTCTTCATTACTGCAGTTTCTTCAGCAACGAAGCGATGCTCACCTTGTCCTCGATGATGGCGTTCAGGTCGCTGATGTTAACACGCTCCTGCTCCATCGTGTCGCGGAAGCGGAGCGTCACCTTGCCGTCGGTCAGGGAGTCGTGGTCCACGGTGACGCAGTACGGCGTACCGATGGCGTCCTGACGACGGTAGCGCTTGCCGATGGAGTCCTTCTCATCGTACTGGCAGTTGAAGTGGAACTTCAGACTGTCGATGATCTCGCGGGCCTTCTCGGGCAGCCCGTCCTTCTTCACCAGCGGCATGACGGCGCACTTCACGGGAGCCAGGGCTGCGGGCAACTTCAGCACCACGCGCGTCTCGCCATTCTCCAGTTTCTCCTCATCGTAGGCATGGCACATGATGGAGAGGAACATACGGTCGACACCGATGGAAGTCTCGATGACATACGGGGTGTAACTCTCGTTGGTCTGCGGGTCGAAGTACTTGATCGACTTGCCGCTGAACTTCTCGTGCTGCGAGAGGTCGAAGTTGGTACGCGAGTGGATGCCCTCCACCTCCTTGAAGCCGAACGGCATCTTGAACTCGATGTCGGTAGCGGCATTGGCATAGTGGGCCAGTTTGTCGTGGTCGTGGAAACGGTAGTTCTCGGCACCGAAGCCCAGGGCCTGATGCCACTTCATACGCGTCTCCTTCCACTTCGGGAACCACTCCAACTCGGTGCCCGGCTGTACGAAGAACTGCATCTCCATCTGCTCAAACTCCCTCATGCGGAAGATGAACTGACGGGCCACGATCTCGTTGCGGAAAGCCTTACCGATCTGAGCGATACCGAAGGGTATCTTCATACGGCCCGTCTTCTGCACGTTCAGGTAGTTCACGAAGATACCCTGAGCCGTCTCCGGACGGAGGTAGATCTTCATCGAGCCGTCGGCGGTGGAGCCCATCTCCGTAGAGAACATCAGGTTGAACTGGCGCACGTCCGTCCAGTTCTTGGTGCCGCTGATGGGGTCGACAATCTCCTCGTCGAGGATGATCTGCTTCAACTCCGCCAGATCCGGCCCCTGCATGGCAGCCGCATAGCGGGCATGCAGCGCGTCGCGCTTCTGCTTGGTCTCAGCCACACGGGGAGAGGTCTCCAGATACTTCGCCTCGTCGAATGCGTCGCCGAAGCGCTTGCGGGCCTTCTCCACCTCCTTCTGAATCTTCTCGTCGTACTTGGCTATCTGGTCTTCTATCAGCACGTCGGCACGATAGCGCTTCTTAGAGTCGCGGTTGTCAATCAGAGGATCATTGAAGGCATCCACGTGGCCGCTGGCCTTCCATATCGTCGGGTGCATGAAGATGGCCGAGTCGATGCCCACGATGTTCTCGTGCAGCATCGTCATGGCCTTCCACCAGTACTGCTTGATATTGTTCTTCAACTCCACGCCGTTCTGACCATAGTCATACACAGCGCCTAACCCATCGTAAATCTCACTGCTGGGGAACACGAAACCGTACTCCTTGCAATGGCTCACGATCTTCTTAAATACATCTTCTTGTGCCATAATAATATTATAAATTCGAATTTATGGGTGCAAAGTTACAACAAATAATTCATAATTCACAATTCATCATTCATAATTCACAATTTATAATCCATAATTAACAAAAAAAGCAAAAAATATTTGGTCGTTTCAGAAATATTCACTACTTTTGCACCCGCAAACAAAGCATAGGGGCATAGCCCAGTTGGTTTAGAGCGCTGCAGTCACATTGCAGAGGTCCCCGGTTCGAGCCCGGGTGTCCCTACTAAAAGGAAATCCTCGCCGCATGGCGAGGATTTCCTTTTTCACCCCCCTTCCCTCGAAGGGGAGGATTTCCGAGGCAGTTCGAAAAGCCGGTTGTTGTGACCTCCCCTAACCCCTCCTGTAGGAGGGG
>CAMVJQ010000034.1 GCA_947167845.1 uncultured Prevotella sp.
CCGGTGAAGTAGCGGTAGGTGCGGTTCTTCATCGAGTAGTCGAGGAAGTCGGGCAGGTCGCTCGTCGAGCGGTAGAACGTGACGGGCAGTTTGCCGCCGGGGTTGTAGTCGCCGAAGATGACGTCGGCCAGTGCCCGCGACCCGCCCTGCCCGGCATACCAGGCCTGAAGGAGGGCGTCGTACTGGCCCTCGACGGAGCCGAAGGCGATGGCGGAGCCGGAGCAGTTGACGAAGATGACGGGGCGGCCCGTGGCGTGCATGGCGCGCAGGAGCATCTGCTGCACGCGGGGCAGTTCGATGTCCTGCTTGTCGCCGCCCTCGCCCTCCATCTGTGCGGAGATGCCGCCGATGATGATGATGGCGTCGGCTGTGCCCACCTCCTTGGCCAGGTCGGTGAAGTCGGCCAGTCGGCGCTCGCAGATGTCGCCGCGCAGCATGGCGAACTGGCCGTTGCCGTGGCGGTATTCTATCTCTATGTCGTAGGTCTTGCCGGCCTCGACGGGGAAGGTCTTGTACTCGGGGCGGCGTCCGAATCCGAAGCCGCGGCGCATGCCGCCCTTAGCCTCTTCAACGACGTTGCCGTTGACTTTCAGCAGATAGCCGTTGTCGGTGGTGAGGGTGTATTTCATCTCGCCGCTGAAGGTGGACTTGTATTGTCCGCTGATGCGCACGGAGAGCGAGTCGCGGCTGACGCCCTGTGCGAAGCCCCAGGCTCCGAAGGTGGAGAAGTTGAAGGGCTCGGTGTGGTATTCGGTCTTGGCGGGCTTGCCCTCGAGGTTGCGGTTGTTCCAGAACTCCACCTTCACGCCCTTGCCGCCGTTGAACTCCTGCAGGTGGTGGATGGTGGCGTATTCGTCGTTGAGTTCGCAGGCCTTATGGTAGATGATGCTGGCTCCGGGCACGGCGGCGCGGATGCCCTGTAGCAGCGAGCGGGTATGGGCCTCGGTGGGCGTGCCGCCGTAGTTGCCGTTGAGCATGGCGGCATCGTCGGCATTGGGACCGACGACGGCGAGGGTCTTAATGTCCTTTGACAGGGGGAGCACAGCGCCTCTGTTCTCCAGCAGTACCATCGACTCGCGGGCTGCCTCGGTGGCGAGGGCGTCGAACTGCTCGCTGCTGATGACCTCGGGGCCGAGTTTGGCCCAGGGCAGCGACTCGGCGGGGTCGAACATGCCGAGTTCGAAGCGTCCGGTGAGCGTCTTGCGCAGGTGCTGGTCGAGGTCGCTCTCGCGGATCAGGTTCTTCTGCAGGGCCTCGGTGAGCACCATGAACACCTTGCCGCACTCGAGGTCGGTGCCGTTGAGCACGGCGTCGACGGAGGCGGTGAGCCCGTCCTTGTGGGTCTCGTGCTGTCCTTTATTATAGAAGTTGTTGATGGCGTCGCAGTCGGTGACCACGAGTCCGTCGTATCCCCACTTGCGTCGCAGGATGTCGATGAGCAGCCGGTCGCTGGTGCAGCAGGGCTTGCCCTCGAACCGCTGGTAGGCGCACATCACCTCGCGGACGTTGGCCTTCTTGACGAGTGCCTTGAAGGCGGGGAGGTAGGTCTCCCAGAGGTCGCGGTTGGTGGGCTCCACGTTCATGGAGTGGCGCAGGGGCTCAGGGCCGCTGTGCACGGCGTAGTGCTTGGCACAGGCGTGGGTCTTGTAGTAGGTCTGAGGGGTGATGGCTGATGGCTGAGGGGTGTATGGCTGCTGCATGCCGAGTACGGTCTGCACGCCCAGCACGGCGTTCATGTAGGGGTCTTCGCCGCAGGTCTCCTGGCCGCGTCCCCAGCGGGGGTCGCGGAAGATGTTGACGTTAGGGCACCAGAAGGTCAGTTCGGGGTTGCCGGGGTAGTAGATGGTGCCCATGGGCACGTTGAACACGTTGTGGTCGGAGCGGTTCCAGTTGGCGCGAGCCTCGTCGCTGACGGCTGAGAACACGTCATAGACCAGTCGCTCATTGAAGGCTGCTGCCATGCCGATGGGCTGTGGGAAGACGGTGTATCCGCCCTGCCTGACGCCGTGGCAGGCCTCGCTCCACCAGTTGTAGGAGGGGATGCCCAGGCGGTCTACGGAAATCGACTTGTTCATCATCAGGCCCACTTTCTCCTCAGGGGTGAGCATGCCGATGAGGTTCTCCACGCGCTGGGCTATGGGCAGTTGCGGGTTCTGCCACGCATACTTCTGGGCCTGGCCACTGAGCGACAGTGCTGCCAGAAGGGCCGTGCCTAAAATCTTCTTTTTCATCATAAGTCAAATAATAAGTTGTCAGTTATTTTTTACCCTTTTACCTTTATCTTATGAACAGCAGTTCGCGATATTTAGGCAGCGTCCAGAGTCCGTCTTCGACGATCATCTCCAGGTGGTCGCACTCGTTGCGGATGGCTTCCATCTTGGGGCAGACGGTGTCGTGATAGGCGATGGCGCGCTGGTGGATGCCGGCGATGCGGTTGGCCACGCGGCGTGCTTCGGTCAGTTCCTCCACCAGGCTCTCGATGCGCTCGGTGCGCTCGGCTATCTCCTCGATGAGTTTCATGTTGCGCATGGAGAGGCGCTTGGCGCGCTCGGGGCTGAACACGTCATTCATGCCCTGCACGTTCTTGATGAGTTGGCTCTGGTAGTGGGTTGAGACGGGTATGATGTGGTTCATCGAGAGGTCGCCCATGACGCGTGCCTCTATCTGCACAGTCTTCACGTACATCTCCCATTTCACCTCGTTGCGGGCCTCGAGTTCCTTGCGGTTCATCACCTTGGTGGATTCGAACATCCGAATGCTCTCTGGGTCGAGGTAGTGCTCGAAGATGACGGGGCACGACTTCTCGACGTCGAGGCCGCGGCGGGCAGCCTCCACGACCCACTCGTCGCTGTAGCCGTTGCCGTCGAAGCGGACGGGCTTGCAGGTCTTGATGTCGTCGCGGAGCACGTCGAGGATGGCGGCGACCTTGTTCTCGCCGGCGGCTATCTTGTCGTCGACGCGCTTCTTGAAACTCTGCAGGGCCTCTGCCATCGCTGAGTTGAGGGCAATCATGGCCGAGGCGCAGTTGGCCGACGAGCCGGGTGCGCGGAACTCGAAGCGGTTGCCGGTGAAGGCAAAGGGCGAGGTGCGGTTGCGGTCGGTATTGTCGACGATGAGGTCGGGAATCTGCGGGATGTCTATCGACTCTTTGAGTGAAGCGTGAAGCGTGAAGAGTGAGGAATTTAACTTTTCACTTTCTATGTGGTCGAGCAGTTCGGTGAGTTGGGTGCCCAGGAAACTGGAGATGATGGACGGCGGTGCCTCGTTGCCGCCCAGGCGGTGGGCGTTGGTGGCGCTCATGATGCTGGCCTTGAGCAGCCCGTTGTGGCGATAGACGGCCATCAGCGTCTCGACGATGAAGGTGACGAAGCGCAGGTTCTCCTCAGGTGTCTTGCCCGGTGCGTGGAGCAGGATGCTGTTCTCTTGCTGTGAGCCGCCCCTGGCGGCGCGGTTGGCGGTCAGGCTCCAGTTGTTGTGCTTGCCTGAGCCGTTGATGCCGTCGAACGGCTTCTCGTGGAGCAGGACGCGGAAGCCGTGCTTGCGTGCCACTTTCTTCATGAGCGACATCAGCAGCATGTTGTGGTCGACGGCCAGGTTGCACTCCTCGAAGATCGGGGCCAGTTCAAACTGGTTGGGGGCCACCTCGTTGTGGCGCGTCTTGCAGGGGATGGCCAGTTCGAGGGCCTGTATCTCCAGATCCTTCATGAAGGCCTGCACGCGGTCGGGGATGGTGCCGAAGTAGTGGTCGTCCATCTGCTGGTTCTTGGCGCTCTCGTGGCCCATCAGGGTGCGCCCTGTGAGCATCAGGTCGGGGCGTGCGGAGTAGAGCCCCTCGTCGACGAGGAAGTACTCCTGCTCCCATCCGAGGTTGACCTGCACCTTCTGCACGTCGTCGTAGAAGTACTGGCAGACATCCTTGGCAGCCTTGCCCACGGCATGGAGGGCGCGCAGCAGGGGGGCCTTGTAGTCGAGGGCCTCGCCCGTGTAGGATATAAATATGGTGGGGATACAGAGTGTGTCGTCGATGATGAAGACGGGGCTTGTGGGGTCCCAGGCGGAGTAGCCCCGGGCCTCGAAGGTGTTGCGGATGCCGCCGTTGGGGAAACTGGAGGCGTCGGGCTCCTGCTGTACGAGCAGTTTGCCGCTGAAGTTCTCCACCATGCCGCCCTTGCCGTCGTGCTCGACGAAGGCATCGTGCTTCTCGGCGGTTCCCTCGGTGAGGGGCTGGAACCAGTGGGTGTAGTGGGTGGCGCCCATCTCCTGGGCCCACTGCTTCATGCCGGCGGCGACGGCGTCGGCTATCGACCGGTCGAGGCGCGCGCCGTTGTCGATGACATCTATCAGTTTGGCATAGACATCGGCGGGCAGATATTTATACATCTTCTGGCGAGTGAACACGCGCTTGCCAAAATACTCTGAGGGGCGCTCGGAGGGGGCGACGACCTCGATGGCCTGCTTCTTGAAGGCCTCTTCGACAACCTGGAATCTGAGATTGCTTGACATCTTACTAGTATGTTAGTGATAATAAAAAACTTCAGAGCGTGGCGATGGAGACTCCCAGCAGCAGATTGGCCCGCCGCAGATAGGGGTTGGTGTGTAACTCCACGTAGACGGGGAGACTGAACTTCTTGAACTCGAAGTTCTTCGTGGCGCGGATGGAGGCCATGTTGCAGGTGAACGACTCGCCATACATCCACTCGCCGCGCGTGACAGTCCTCTTCCAGCCGGAGTCGGTGATGATCTCCTCTTCATACGAGTAGCCCGAACTCTCCATCGGTGTGATGCCGGCGCGGACGTCCCAGTCGAGGCCTCCGGCACGGAAGGGCACGCTCAGTTCGATGAAGGTGGAGTAGGCGCGGCTGCCGTCGATCTTGTAGTCGTGGCCGAGAAACATCGTGTATGCCTGTATGGAGCCGTACTTGCAGGTATAGCCGATGTTGGCCTCCAACTGGTGCGGGCAGTCATTGCCGCTGCTGAAATAGAAGTAGCGGTCGCGCGGGTCGACGCCGTTCTGCCAGTAGTCGATGACGCCGATGTTGAATCCCCAGCGGCTGTAGGCGAGGGTGATGTCGATGTCCTTCAGGTCGTCTTTACTGAATCCTGTGCTGCCCGTGGCATCGAGCGACAGGCCTTTCCACGAGATCGTCACCTCTGGCTGCAGGCAGATGTCGGCCATGTGGATGCCTCGCCACATGTATGCGCTGACGAGGTCGCACGAGAGTGAGGCTTCGAATTTGTCTTGTGCCGTCATGCCCGACGGCAGCATTGTCAGGGCTGTAAGAGCCAGTGCTAATAATTTCTTCATGTTTTCTTGCTTAGTCTATAAATCTGCGTGTAATGTCGTTGTAGTGGTCGATGCGGCGGTCGCGCAGGAAAGGCCACCAGCGGCGCACCTGCTCGGAGTGCTGGAGGTCTATCTCCACGATGATGCTCTCTTCCTCGTCGGTGCCGGCCTCGTAGATGATCTCGCCCTGCGGGCCCGCCACGAAGGATGTTCCCCAGAACTGGATGCCGCGGGTCTGTCCGCTGGGGTCGGGCTCATGGCCCACACGGTTGACGGTGACCACGGGTAGGCCGTTGGCTACGGCATGGCCGCGCTGTACCGTCTGCCAGGCCATCCGCTGGCGCTGCTGCTCCTCCGGCGTGTCGCTCGACTCATAGCCGATGGCGGTGGGATAGATAAGCAGTTGCGCCCCCTGGAGGGCCATCAGGCGGGCTGCCTCCGGATACCACTGGTCCCAGCACACCATCACGCCTAAGCGTCCGACAGAGGTGTCGATGGGGTGGAAGCCCAGGTCGCCGGGGGTGAAGTAGAACTTCTCGTAGTAGGCGGGGTCGTCAGGGATGTGCATCTTGCGGTAGATGCCGGCGATGCTGCCGTCCTGCTCCAGCACGACTGCCGTATTATGATATAGGCCTGGGGCTCGTTTTTCGAAAAGGGAGGTGACGATGACTACGCCAAACTCCTTGGCCAACTCGCCGAACAGACGGGTGGAGGGCCCTGGGATGGGCTCCGCGAGGTCGAAGTTATCTACATGCTCAACCTGGCAGAAGTAGAGGGAGTTGTGCAGTTCCTGCAGCACAATGAGTTGTGCGCCTCGTTTGGCCAGGTCGCTGATGCCTTCGGCCAGACGCAGGATGTTGTCCTTGGTGTCAGCAGTGTTGTGCTGCTGTAGAAATCCTATTTTTAAGCCCCCTAAGTTAGGGGGTTGGGGGTCTGAACAATTTTTTTTTCCCATAAATCTCTTTTATTTTTTCTTTTATGCTGTTTATCACATCGTCAATATTCTCAGCAATCTCTTCATTTGTGAATCTAATGACTTCTATTTTGTTTTGGTTAAGAAAGATAGTGCGTTCGCTGTCTTTCTTTTTGTTTTCAGGCAAATCATGTATATCTCCATCAATCTCAATGCATAATCGCAACTCTGGGCAGTAGAAATCCAATACATAAGGCCCCATGCCATGCTGTTGTCTGAACTTATACCCGTCAATCTGTCTTTTTTGCAATCTTTTCCAGATTATTCTTTCAGACGGTGTGTGGCTTCTTTCCGTAAGAGTTGTCGGTACTCTTTTGTGACTGGGTGATTCGAATAGTTCATGTATTTAATTCTTTTTAGCCTTGTTCAGACCCCCAACCCCCTAACTTAGGGGGCTTAGGGAAATTGCATGGTGCAGCAATGGATGGAGCCGTGCTGCCGTATGATCGGGCGGCTGTCGATGGGAATCATCTCCCTGTCGGGAAACGCCTCGCCAATCAGGCGGATGGCTTCGGCGTCGAGGTCTGGCTGTCCGTAGGTCGGACAGAGTACGGCGCCGTTGAGGATGAGGAAGTTGGCATAGGTGGCTGGCAGTCTCTCGCCGCCGTCATAGATGGGGCGCGGCATCGGCAGCCTCTTCAGCCGGTAGGGCCGGCCGCCGGGTGTCCGCAGCGTCAGCAGTTGTTCCTCCATCAGCCGCAGTTCCTCATATTGTTCGTCGGCAGTGTCGTCACAGCCCACATAGAGCAGTGTGTCGTCAGGACAGATGCGCACCAGGGTGTCGATGTGGCCGTCGGTATCATCACCCGTCAGTCGCCCGTGGTCTATCCATACGATGCGTTCTGCGCCCAGGGCTTGCATCAGCCGCTGTCCGATGTCCTCCTTCGACATGGGCTGGTTGCGATGGGGCGCGAGCAGACAGGCCGTCGTGGTGAAGATGGTGCCCTGTCCGTCGCTCTCGATGGAGCCGCCCTCCAGCACGAAGTCCAGTTGGGGGCAATAGTCGCCCTCCAGCATGCCGTTCTCATACAACTGGCGGTTGATGGCATTGTCAAGGCTGGCAGGGAACTTCTCGCCCCAGCCGTTGAATCGGAAGTCCATCAGCCGATGGTGGCCTTGGTCGTCGGTGAGGGTGATAAAGCCGTGGTCGCGGGCCCAGGTGTCGTCGGTGTCGAGTCTGAGCAGGACGGAAGAGGGCGGTGTCCGCACGCCTTCCGGAGCGACGATGAGCAGGTGCTCGCGCTTGGCGATCTCTCTGGCCATCTCTTCGTAGACAGCCGTTATCTCTTCAAGGATTGGTGCCCAGTCCGTGTCTTTGTGAGGCCACGTCAGTTGCACGCCCCATTGGGGCTCCCATTCAGCAGGGAGTCGCCACTTTCCGGTCTGGTTTTTGGTGTCGATGTTCATATTTTGGCGCAAAGTTACAAATAATTTTTAATTTTTACTCTCTAATTCTTATTTTCTTTGTATCTTTGCCACAAAAAATAGATGTATGTTGGAGTTCAAGGATGCGACAATAGCCACAGAAGGCAAGATTTTGGCGACTGGACTTTCCTTTATTGCAAGGGACGGAGAACTGACCTGCATCACAGGGCCTGAGGGCTCCGGCAAGACCACGCTGCTGCGGACGCTGATGGGCTTTCTGCCCGTAGAGAGCGGCTTCGTGAGCGTCGACGGCGAACTGCTGACGGTGCTGTCAGCCCCCGTATTCCGTACGCTGATGGTCTATCTGCCCCAGCAGGTGCAGATGCTGGCTCATCAGTTGACGCCTCCTGACGCTCCTTCCTGTGAGGCCGATGGCTACGCCGTGTGGAATGCGCTGATGCCGCAGGCCGTGAAGGCGGAGGCTCCGCCGCCGCTGTCGCCGGAGGACATCTTCAGACTGGAAGAGCAGACGCTGCTGGGTGCTGGCGATAAGTCCATCGTGATAGCCGATGAGCCTGCTGCGAATCTCACGCCAGAACTCTCCCGGCAGTTGCTCGTCATGCTGCGTCAGCAGGCAGATGCCGGAAAGACGGTGCTGATAGCCAGTCGCCGCCAGTTGCTTGTCGGGCATGCTGACCAGGTGATAGAATTGAAAGTGAAAAGTGAATAGGTAAAGGTATGATGATATTGCATGTCTTTTTAGGTGCCTTGTTGCTGGCGATTCCTGCGGGGGCACTCTACTATTTTGACAAGGCACTGCTCCGCTCGTTCGGCGTGGCTGTCGGCAGGATGGTGACACAGATACTGCTGGTCTCGCTGATTGTGTGGGTGCTGGTGCATTACGACAAGGTCTGGATCAGTCTCTTGTGGCTGGTGCTGCTGGCTGCTTTGTCGGCTGTCCTGGTCTTGCGCCGGGTCAAGTTGCCACTGTCGAAGTTTCTCATGCCAGTGGCCGCAGGATTGTTTGCGGGAGCCCTCGTCGTAGGGCTTTACCTGCTGTTCGTCGTGCTGCCGGTTCACGACGCGCTGGGCGCCCGATGGCTCGTGCCCATCATGGCATTGCTGGTAGGTCATTCGATGACGACCGGCATCCTGGGGCTGAGTACCTATCAGTCGGCTCTGAAGGCTGACGAGCAGCAGTATGAGTTCCTGCGCGGCAATGGCACCAGTCATCTGAAGGCGGTGCTCCCTTTCGTGCGCCGTGCCTTGCAGGCGGTGATGTCGCCCTCGGTGGCTAATCTGTCAGTGCTGGGATTCTATGCGATGCCTTTGTTGCTCTGTGGCATCCTGCTTGGCGGGCAGTCGCCGATCAATGCCTTCGTGCTCACGCTGATGCTGGTCATTGGCTGTCTGGCTTCGTCGGTGATCTCGCTGGCTGTCATCCTCTGGCTCTCTGACAGGCAGTTGTTTGATAAGTTTGGTAAATTACGTTGATTTGTATGAAAAAGAATAGAGATATCAAGTGTTCGTGGTGGCTGGTGCCGGCTCTGCTGGCTGTGATGCTTTCCTGTAAAGGGAACAAGACGGCCAGTGCTGGTGAGCCAACAGCCATGGTGGAGGATGCCAGCGGGTTCTATGACTCGCACGCGGCAAGGGCTGCTGAAAGCCGGAAGGCAAAGACGCAGAAAGTGGTGATGTATGAACTGCCGGCACCGTTGACAGACAGGCCGGAGCAGATACTGAAGCGCAGGGGCTATACAACCTCTTACAATAATAAGACGAAGACGCCAAACTGGGTGGCCTGGCATCTGACGAAGGCTCATACGTACGGTTCAGTCCAGCGCAAGGCCGAAGTGTTCACGGAAGATACGGAAGTCGAGGGGGCACGTGCCACTAACAACGACTATTATAACTCGCGCTACGACCGAGGCCACATGTGCCCGGCGGGCGACAACAAGTGGGACCAGCAGGCGATGTCGGAGTCGTTTCTGTTTACGAATATCTGCCCCCAGAATCACGGGCTGAACAAGTACGAATGGAACGACTTGGAGATTCAGTGTCGTGAGTGGGCCCAGGAATACGGAGTCGTCGACATCGTCTGTGGCCCGATATTCCCACGGGAAGGCAGTCTGAAGACCATCGGGCGCAACAAGGTGTGGGTGCCTGAGGCCTTCTTCAAGGTCATCCTCTGCCGTCAGGGCGCGCCCAAGGCCATTGGCTTCATCTATCGCAATGAGGGCAAGAAGCAGAGTAGGGAAGAGGCCGTCTGCTCCGTCGATGAGATAGAGCGGCTGACGGGTATCGACTTCTTCCCGGCACTGGATGACAAAACGGAGGAGAAAGTGGAGGCTGAAGCCTCGTTAAGAGCCTGGTAAACGTTAAAAAATGACAAGACGAGAGAGATTTCTCACCACTCATCTCTCGTTTGTCATTTAAATATTGTACCTTTGCAGCGTGAAAATAAAAGAAGTGCTGAGCGCCCTTGAACGTTTCGCGCCTCTGCCCTTGCAGGAAAGTTGGGATAATGCTGGCCTGCAAGTAGGACTGACAGAGACGGAGGTTTCAGGGGCATTATTGTGTCTGGACGTCAACGAGCAGATTGTTGACGAGGCGATTCGGAGAGACTGCAATCTCATCGTGTCGCACCACCCCCTCTTGTTTCGCGGCCTGAAGCAGATCAGTGACCTGACTGACGTGCAGCGTACGGTGATAAAGGCTATTGAGCACCATGTCTGCGTGGTGTCCATGCATACCAACATGGACAATGCCAAGGGTGGTGTCAACTTCAAGATAGCAGAGAAACTGGGGCTGCGCGAGGTGCGGTTCTTTGTGTCAAAGACGGTTGACGGCATCGAGGCTGGAAGCGGTGTGATGGGCGAACTGCCCGCACCACTGGCCTCCGACGACTTTGTGCTGGCCGTGAAGAAGGCCTTCGACGTGGAGTGCGCCATGTGCAATGCGTTGCTTCGCCGTCCTGTCTCGAAAGTCGCAATCTGCGGCGGGGCAGGGGACTTCCTGCTCGACGAGGCCGTGGCTGCCGGGGCGGATGCCTTCATCACGGGCGAGATGCACTATCATCAGTATTTCGGCTATGAGCAGCGCATACAGATATGTGTCATAGGCCACTATCAGAGCGAGCAGTTTACGAGCGAGATCTTCCGTGACGTCATCGCGCAATCCTGCCCTGACGTGAGAACCTGTATCGCCGAGACTTGCACGAATCCGATACTCTATTTGTAAAGAAATACGAATTTGTTTTAAGTATAAAATGTTTTAGTTATGGCAAAAAAAGATCCTACAGACTTGTCGGTGGAAGAGAAACTGAAGACCCTTTTCCAACTTCAGACCGCCCTCTCATCCATCGATGAGAAGAGAGCACTCAGAGGTGAACTGCCTCTGGAAGTTCAGGACCTGGAAGACGAAATCGAAGGTCTGAACACGCGTCTGGAGAAAATCCAGAATGAGATTAATGAGTTTCAGAAGGCTATCGTCCAGAAGAAGGGCGAGATCTCTGATGCCGAAGCCAGTGTGGCCCGCTACAAGAGCCAGTTGGACGAGGTGAAGAACAATCGTGAATACGATACCCTGTCGAAGGAGATTGAGTTCCAGACACTGGAGATAGAACTGTGCAACAAGAAGATCCGTGAGGCCAATGCCCGTATCGAGGAGCGCAAGCAGGACCTGAACAGCAGCGAGGAACTGATCAAGGAGCGCCAGGAAGACCTGGAGGTGAAGAAGAGCGAACTCGACGAGATCATGTCGGAGACCCGCGTTGAGGAAGAGAAACTGAAGGAGAAGGTGAAGGACTTGGAGGCCAAGATCGAAACCCGTCTGCTGACCTCGTTTAAGCGTATCCGTAAGAACGCCCGCAATGGCCTGGGCATCGTCTACGTGCAGCGTGATGCTTGTGGCGGCTGCTTCAATAAGATTCCGCCCCAGCGCCAACTCGACGTGAAGATGCACAAGAAGATCATCGTCTGCGAGTACTGTGGACGCATCATGATCGACCCGGAACTGGCCGGCGTGAAGATTGACAAGGTGGCGGGCACGGAGGAGAAGAAGAAGACCCGTAAGCGCGCCATCCGCAAGACCGCCTCTTCCAAGAAGGCAACTGATGCCAGCGACATGGAATAAGTGTCACAGATTTTCGTAATCTGGGATGTCTTTCAGAAATAAATATTTTTGGTGGTCGTAGTCCATCTTGCAGCAGTAGTGCTCAAGCCCATTGCTGACCACAAGATAATCCACTTTCAGCAGAAGATTGTAGACAGATATCTGGTCGAAGGTCTTCTGCTGGATTTTTATGGTGGGGGCCTTGTATTCGATAATCATCTGGGGCTGTGCCACCTTATTATATAATATACTGTCGCAGCGCAGATGCTTGGGGCCGGCCAGAATCTCTATCTCGTTGCCGAGCAGCCCCTTCGGATAGCCCTTATGCTCTACGAGATAGTGTACAAAGTGCTGACGCACCCATTCCTCAGGGGTCAAAGCCACGTATTTTCGACGCAGAAAGTCGAAAATCGTGCGCTTTCCATCTTTCTCGCCTATTTTTATTTCGTATTGTGGTAGGTTTAATCGATACATTTTTGTAACTTTAGATAAATTAGGCCGCATCTCGAAAATAAAAATAATCGGGATTATTTTGTATTTTGCTCGATTTGCACTAATTTTGCAGCAAAATTACACATAAAAATCGAATAATAGGCATGGCAGAAGCAAAAAATGTCAGTTTCGACGGTATCATGAGCGATTTGAAGGCCCGTCATTTCGTACCCGTCTATTATCTGATGGGCGATGAGTCGTATTACATCGACAAGATCAGCGACTATATAGCGGAGAATGTGCTGCAGCCGGAAGAGCGCGATTTCAATCAGACCGTCCTCTTCGGCTCGGATGTGACGGCGGCGCAGATAGCCGATGCGGCCCGTCGCTACCCGATGATGTCCGAATATCAGGTCGTCATCGTCAAGGAGGCCCAGAACCTGAAGAATACCGAGGCCCTTGAGATGTATTTCAAGCAGCCTATGAAATCCACGATTCTCGTGATGTGCCATAAGAACGGCACAGTCGACGGACGGAAGAGGGAATATGTGAAGGCGATCCAGTCGGCCGGCATCCTGTTTGAGAGCAAGAAACTGCGAGACAGGGATCTTCCGAGTTTCATCGAGGGATACCTCAAGCGGCGTAATGTGAGCATCGACCCAAAGTCGACACAATTGATCGCCGACTCAATAGGTGCCGACCTCAGCCGACTGTCGAGTGAACTCGAAAAAGTCATCTTGTCATTGCCTGAGCAGGACAGGAGAGTGACGCCGCAGGTGGTGGAGGATCAGATCGGAGTGAGCAAGGATTTCAACTCTTTCGAACTGCGTGACGCCATCGTCAACAGGAATGTGTTCAAGGCAAATCAGATAATCAAATATTTTGACGATAATCCGAAGGCCGGAAGTATCTACTCGTTTCTCCCGATGCTCTTCAATTACTTCCAGAATTTGATGATCGCCTATTATGCTCCAAAAAGGCAGAGCCAGGAGGGGGTGGCGGAATGGCTGGAACTGAGAAATTCGTGGGCTGCCAAAGACTACATGACTGGCCTGAGAAACTACGGGGGAGTGAAAGTGATGCAGATAATAGGGAAAATAAGAGAGATAGATGCGAAGAGTAAGGGCTTGGACAACCCAAATACACCCCCAGGAGAGTTGATGAAAGAACTGATTTTTTACATTTTGCATTAAAAAACATCTTTTTCCGATTCTGGAATTTCTAAAAAGAGCGTCTTTCAGAGACGCTTTTTTTAGCCCCAAATGCCGATAAAACCTAAGGATTCGGACGATTTGCACCCCTTCAAAACTCGCGTATTTCTGGCCTGGCGACCCCTCGGCCAGGATTATTCGAGAATGGGCAATTTTCGAAATTCTGGCAATGCGGAATTCGGCTTTTACATTTGATAACATTTCGTTTTCTTGATTTTGATATATAAATCACAAATGCGGCAGTGTGACTATTGGGTTTTAAAATCTAAATTCATGGTTCGGAACACTGATTTGTGTTTTGTGAATTTTGATTTTAAAACCCGAAATTCGCAATTCGATTTTGTATATTTATAAATATCCATTATCTTATTTGTTTATATATATTTCTGAATCTCAGTCGTTTACATTCACTTATCTATAAATATGGCAGATTTATGCCTTGATTTAGATATTAAATCTTGCATATCATAGTCAGAAAGTGATATTTCTCAGAAAATACCTGTTTTATAGCCAGTTATTTACAAGATTCAACTTTAGAAAGCCTTTGTCACGCTTTTATCATGTAAATTCGGGTTTGTGAATCTAAACCTGAATTTGCCGCTTTAGCATCTTTTGATTTACAAATATGAAAAAGCAAACTTAAATTATAAAATCTTAAATTCTCTCTACATTTGTTGTGTATTCCATTTTTTTGCTTTACCTTTGTAAACTGAAAGAAAAAGGGGCGAAAATCCCCCTTTAAACACTTAACGATAAAAAAATGAAAGATCGTATCCGCCAAATCATGGAGTCGCAGCACATGACTCAACAGGTCTTCGCCGACTATATCGGGCAATCGCCTGCCACCCTGAGTAGCATCTTCAACGGGCGCACCCGTCCTACCCTGAACATCGTCGAGGCCATCAAAAAGAAAATTCCCAACATCAGTACCGATTGGCTCATGTTCGGCTCTGGCGACATGTACCTCCCCGCCCCTGGTGATACCAGTGTGGCCGAGAGAGCCGAATCCGGCAGGTCGGATAGCGTAAGGTCTGAATCGACATCTCAGAATCAGATGCTCCTTTTCGAAGACTCCCCGTCACTTGCACCCCAGAATGTTATCCCGCAGCATCCCCAAGTCAATAGTGTACGAAATACACACCCGGAAATCAGTCACACGGAAGTAAAATTCATTGACAAGCCACAGAGGCGGGTCAAGGAGATTCGCGTCTTCTACGACGACCAGACCTGGGAGACATTCGTGTCTGAAAAGAAGTAGTTGCCGGGTGGTTTCTCTCTGCTTCCCCGTCATCACCGCCTCGCCCCTTCGCGCAGAAAAATACACTGAAACTTCGGCAATGTCGGGAAATTGTTGTATCTTTGCAGCCTAAAAATGTGAATATACTAAGATATGAAGAAATTTCTAATCGACCTTCGGGTGAAGTCGGTGGAGCAGATCCACGAGCGCTATGTGCTGATCAGACTCACCGATGAGAAGCCCCTACCGGAGATGCAGCCGGGGCAGTTTGTGGAGATACGGGTCGACGGCTCGCCGCAGACGTTTCTGCGTCGCCCGATTTCCATCAATTTCGTAGACCGCGAGCAGAATGAACTGTGGCTGCTCGTGGCGGCCGTGGGTGAGGGCACGCGGCGACTGGCCCGTCTCGAGCCGGGCGACTTGCTTAACTGTCTGCTGCCGCTGGGCCGCGGCTTCACGATGCCCCTTTCGGCTGATGAGCGGCTGCTGCTTGTGGGCGGCGGCGTGGGGGTGGCCCCCCTGCTCTATATGGGAGCCGAGATGCGGCGCATGGGTGTGGAGCCCACCTTCCTGCTTGGCGCCCGTTCGGCCAGGGACCTGCTGATGCTGGATATATTTAGAAGGTACGGGCGCGTGTGCGTGACGACAGAGGACGGCACGGAGGGCGAGCGGGGATTCGTCACCAGTCACTCTGTCCTCGGGCAGGAGCACTTCACAAGGATTGCCTCCTGTGGCCCCACGCCGATGATGAAGGCTGTGGCGCGCTATGCCCGCAAGGCAGGAGTCGACTGCGAGGTGTCGCTTGAGAATCTGATGGCCTGCGGCCTTGGCGCCTGTCTCTGCTGTGTGGAGAAGACCATCGAGGGCAATCTGTGTGTGTGTAAGGACGGACCGGTGTTTAATATTCAGAAGTTATTATGGCAAGACTAAATGTAAAGATATGTGATCTCAGCCTTAGGAATCCCGTGATGACCGCCTCAGGCACCTTCGGCTACGGGCTGGAGTTCCAGGATCTGGTGCCCCTCGACGGGATAGGGGGAATCATAGTGAAGGGTACGACGCTCAAGCCCCGTGAGGGCAATGATTATCCGCGTATGGCAGAGACGGCCTCGGGGATGCTCAACTGCGTGGGACTGCAGAACAGGGGTGTCGACTATTTCTGTGAGCATATCTATCCGCAGATCAAGGATATCGACACGAATATGATTGTCAACGTGAGCGGTTCTTCGCCTGAGGACTATGCCGAGTGTGCCGCCCGTATTGATGCCCTCGACAGGATACCTGCCATCGAACTCAACATCTCCTGCCCGAACGTGAAGGACGGCGGGATGGCCTTCGGTGTCACCTGTGCCGGTGCCTCAAGTGTGGTCAGGGCCGTCAGGGAGCGATATCACAAGACGCTGATTGTCAAACTCTCGCCCAACGTGACGGATATCGCCGAGATTGCCCGTGCCGTGGAGGCTGAGGGGGCCGATGCCGTCTCGCTGATTAACACGCTGATGGGCATGGCCATCGACGTCGAGCACCGTCGCCCCCTTCTGAGCATCCGCACTGGCGGTCTGAGCGGTCCAGCCGTGAAGCCGGTGGCCCTGCGCATGGTCTGGCAGGTGGCGAAGGCTGTCAGGATTCCTGTGGTGGGCCTGGGCGGCATCTGCACGGCTAAGGATGCGATTGAGTTCCTGATGGCTGGTGCGACGGCCATCGAGATAGGCACGGCCAACTTCCTCGACCCCGCTGTCAGCATCAAGGTGCGCGACGGTATCAGCGACTGGCTCGACGCCCACGGGTGCCAGTCGGTGCAGGAAATCATCGGGGCGATTCAGTGATGATTGATGATAGCAAAATTTGAGGGCTGTCAATCGGCAGCCCCCTCTTCGAGGGGGAAACATTAAAAAATTTGAGGGCTGCCAATCGGCAGCCCCCCTCTTCGAGGGGGGAAACATTAAAAAATTTGAGGGCTGCCAATCGGCAGCCCTCAACCAACACAAAAACTAAACTAGACTTAACTAAACATTTCGGGGATTTTCACAAACCCGCGAATGCAGTTGCAAATTTACACATAAATTTTCGAGTCTGCAAGTTTTTAACGAATTTTTTTGCAAATAAAATACATTTTCAGACTTTTTCGGCCTTATTGAGCATAAAGTGGTCTAAAATGGTCATCGCAGCCATCGCTTCTACTACAGGTACGGCCCTTGGCAGAACGCAAGGATCGTGCCGTCCCCTCGCCGTCAGTTTGGCGGGATTCCCGTCCATGTCGACGGTGTCTTGTTCCCTCAGGAGAGTGGCCACGGGCTTGAAGGCCACCCTGAAGTAGATGTCCTGGCCGTTGCTGATGCCTCCCTGTATGCC
The DNA here is from genome assembly GCA_947167845.1 of uncultured Prevotella sp. GTDB lineage: Bacteria > Bacteroidota > Bacteroidia > Bacteroidales > Bacteroidaceae > Prevotella. The sequence continues at coordinate 16,968 of CAMVJQ010000034.1, forward strand.
TCCGCTATGGTTGGTGGTGGTTGAGATGCGGCCCTCGTCACAGCAGAAGGTGTCGTTCTGTTCCGATCCTCTGGCAGTCACCCCGTCGAAGCCTTCGCCATATTCGAATCCCTTGACGGCATTGATGCTGAGCATGGCCGCGCCCAGTGAGGCATGCAGTTTGTCGAACTCCGGTTCGCCCAGTCCTGCTGGACAGCCTTTGATGACGCAGGTGATGACGCCGCCGATGGTGTCGCCGTCGGCCTTGACCTGCGAGATGAGTTGTTCCATCTGGGCCGCTTTCTCGCTGTCGGGGCAGCGCACGGCGTTGGTCTCCGTCAGCGAGAGGTCATACTGGTGGTAGTTGCGCCCCAGTGCGATGCTGCCCACCTGCGAGGTATAGGCCTGAATGGTGATGCCCAGTCGGCGCAGGGCCAGTTTGGCCAGTGCTCCGCCCACGCAGCGGCTGATGGTGATGCGGGCCGACGACCGTCCGCCGCCCCGATGGTCGCGCACACCGTATTTTGTATAGTAGGTATAGTCAGCATGCGAGGGGCGGAACAGGCAGCGCATGTTCTCATAGTCCTGCGAATGCTGGTTGGTATTGCGCACGATGAAGCCGATGGGGCAGCCTGTCGACTTGCCTTCGAAGACACCGCTCAGCAACTCTACCTGATCGGGCTCTTGTCGCGAGGTGGTGATCTTGCTCTGCCCTGGGCGGCGGCGGTTCAGTTCGCTTTGGATGAACCCGAGGTCGATGTCGATGCCTGGCGGCATGCCGTCGACGATGCCGCCAATCGCTTCACCGTGACTCTCGCCGAAGGTGGTCAGTGTGAAAATATGTCCGAACGTATTGCTCATAGTTTAATTCATAATGCGCAATGCACAATTCATAATTCCATTTTTTTATTGTCCGCAGCCTTTGCATCCGCCGCCATCGCTGTCGCATCCGCCCTTGCATCCGCCGCCGCATCCGCCGCATCCGCCCGTCAGCCGCTTGATGAGCGCCTGTATCTCCTCGTCGGTGGCCTCGCGGTTCTCGATGACCTTGCCCACGAAGTTGAGCACCTTGCCCGCGTATGGGTGATTGGTGTCGAGCGTCACGCCGTCGGGTTCGATCTTCACGACCTTGGCCATAAAGCGGTTGTCCTCAGCATCCGTCAGGGTGATGACGGCACCAGGATAGATATTCTCTTTGTCGAATTTCCCGTCGATGGTGAATGTCTCGCGCCCCAGTTTGTGTACACCTTCCGGCACGTATTCGCCGAAGGTCTCTGCGGGCTGCAGGGTGAAGTCGAAGTCCGCCCCCGCCTCCAGGCCCGCCACGTTGCGCTCAAAGGCGTCGAGCGAGATGCCGAAGCCTGTGATGAACTGGAAGGGACGCTCGCCCGTCTGCTCCTCTAATTCTTTTTTGCCGTCAGCCACCGAATACAGTTGATAGGCGGCCGAAATGAATCTGTTTTTCTTCTCCATATATTATAAATAATGTATCAGCGTGCAAAGGTACAAATAAAAAATGAGAATATTTGAATCGTCCCTCCGAATTCTTTGATTTGGGTCAAAAATAGGGCTGTTTGCGTACACAATTTCCCGAAAAGGCTTGCAAGTTGTCAAAAATCGCCGTACCTTTGCACCGTCAAAAGACATTAAGAACATTTGAGCATCTCCCGTCATGACGGGGGGCGGCGCAAGCCGAAAAGGCTCAGTTTTAGGGTAACATTAATTAAAGTAGGAGCGGAGTAACACACCGATCTGAGTAAAGAAAAGAAAGGGTAAAAAGATGAAAAAGATGATTTTGACAATGGTTGCAATGCTGAGTATGACAATGGCATTTGCAGAAGGCGAGAATGCAGCAAGCGTAAACAATGTCGAGGCCTATGACATGAACGTGAATATGAGAAAACTGTCTCAGGCTCTGGCACTGAATGCCGACCAGATGGAGGCTGTCGCTGAGATTCATCACACATTCGCTGCTGAGATGATGTTCGCTGCACAGTACAACAACGAGGAGCGCAAGGCGCGTGTCAACGACGCCATCAAGAAGGATGTCAAGTGGATGCGTTACGTGCTCAACGACAAGCAGATGCACAAGTACCTCCTGCTGCTGAACACCACACTGAACAACCGTGGTCTGGACAAGTAAGGAAAAGGTAAAAAGGTAAAAAAGGTAGAAAATTGATTTTATCGCCAAGTGGGGGCATTCCGGGAGGGATGTCCCTATTTTTATGCCCAAAATTTGCTTATGTCGATTTTTTTTGCTTATTTTGCACACAAATAACAACAAACGACAAAAGCAATGAAAAAACTGAAAATGATTCTCATGTCGTTGGCAGCAGCCCTGATGGTCAGTTGCGGAACGACAAACACGGTGCCCATCACAGGGCGCCAGCAGTCCCTGATGGTTAGTGATGGCGAGGTGCTCACCCTCTCCACCCAGCAGTATCAGGAGTTTATGAAGACAGCCAAACTCTCCACCAACGCCACTAACACGGCGATGGTGAAGCGGGTGGGGCAGAACCTGGCCAATGCCGTCAACAACTATCTGAGGGCCAATGGCCTGGCCAACGACGTACAGAATTACAAATGGACGTTCAACCTGGTGCAGGACAAGCAGGTGAACGCCTGGTGCATGCCCGGCGGCCTGATCTGCGTCTATGAAGGGCTGCTGCCTGTCACTCAGAACGAGGCGTCGCTGGCCATCGTGCTCGGCCATGAGATCGCCCACGCCGTGGCCCGTCATTCCGCCGAGCAGATGAGTACCCAGATGAAGCAGCAGCAGGGCATCCAGATCGGATCTGCCATTGCCGGCATGCTTGGTATGGGCTCTAACACGCAGTCGATCGTCCAGGCCGTGGTGGCCCAGGGATTCAACTTCAAGAATCTGAAGTATTCGCGCGACCACGAGAATGAGGCCGACCACATGGGGCTCATCTTTGCGGCGATGGCCGGCTACGATCCCCAGGTGGCCACGTCGTTCTGGCAGCGCATGGCCGCTTCGTCGACAAATCAGACCTCGGAGTTCCTGAGCGACCATCCGTCAGACGCTACTCGTATCAAGAACATACAGGGATGGATGCCCGAGGCACTGAAGTATTACAAGGGCAAGACTGCCACTACGACCACAGCCACGAAGGCGGCCCCCGCCACAACCAAGACTTTCAGAGTGTCGTCGAAAAAGAAAAAATAAGATAGTATGAAGAGAATATTCAACCTCGCCCTTTGTCTCGCCTGCGCCATGCCCTCTGCCCAGGCCCAGACCAAGAATGGAGGCATCTCCCCCGAGATGCTCAGTGATATCCAGAAGAGCCAGCAGAGCCAGCCTGCCAACAAGGCGCTGGTGAATGCCATCGCCGCCAACAGCATCGATGCGCTGGCTGTCAATCACCAGAACGCGCGCGCGCTCGATACCTATTTTAGTATAGAGACCAAGCGGCAGTCGATTACGGATCAGAAGTCGTCAGGCCGTTGCTGGATGTTCAGCGGGCTCAATGTGCTCCGCTCCAACTTCACCCAGCAGGCTGATTCTTTGCAGATAGAGTTCTCCCAGGCTTACCTTTTCTTCTGGGATCAGTTGGAGAAGGCCAACCTGATGCTGCAGGGCATTCTCGACACAGCCAAGAAGCCCATCGACGACCAGCGCGTGCAGTTCTTCTTCCAGCATCCCATAGGCGACGGCGGCACGTTCTGCGGCGTGAGTGATCTGGCTGAGAAATACGGTTTGGTGCCAGCCGACGGGATGCCTGAGACCTATACCTCCGACAACACCTCGAAGGCGCGGCAGTTGATCTCGTCGAAACTGCGCGAGTACGGTCTCCAGTTGCGCGATATGGTGGCCAGGAAGCAGAGCCTGCAGGCCGTCAACAAGGAGAAGACGCGCATGCTCTCCCAGATATACAAGATGCTTGTGCTCACCATCGGCGAGCCTGTACAGCAGTTCACCTATGCCTTCAAGACCAAGGACGGCAAGGCCACGGGGCCTGCCAAGGACTATACCCCCAAGTCGTTCTATCAGGCAGTGGTGGGCGGCCCCATCAACGGCACCTTCATCATGGCGATGAACGACCCGCGCCGCCCCTACTATAAGACCTACGAGGTGGAGTACGACCGCCACACCTACGACGGCCACAACTGGCGCTACGTCAATCTGCCCATGGACGATATCGAGCAGATGGCCATCGCCTCGCTCAAGGACGGACGCAAACTCTACAGCAGTTACGACGTAGGCAAGTTCCTCGACCGCAAGCGTGGCTATGCAGATACGGAGAACTTCGACTATGCCTCCCTCTTCGGCACCACCTTCACGATGGACAAGGCACAGCGCATCTCCACCTTCGACAGCGGTTCCACCCATGCGATGACCCTTACGGCTGTCGACCTCGATGCTCAGGGTAAGGCCACGAAGTGGAAGGTGGAGAATTCCTGGGGTGCCAGTTGGGGGCAGCAGGGCTGTCTGATCATGACCGACCGCTGGTTCCGTGAGTTCATGTTCCGTCTGGTAGTCGACAAGAAGTACGTGCCGGAGAACATCCTGAAGGCCGCTGAGACTGAGCCGATTATGGTGATGCCGGAAGATCCCCTTTTCCTGCCCGACGAGTAATCTCTCAATGCATAATGCTCAATGCACAATGCACAATTAGTTTATCCGACATGAAACATTGCAAGACTTACCTGCTGCTGGCCCTTATGATGCAGATGACTGCAAGTGCGGCCAGCCAAGCCTACGACTTCCAGAACACGAAGTTGAAGGACGAGAAACGTGTGGAACTGCTCATCAGCCAGTTGACACTCGACGAGAAGATCTCACTGCTGTCCACCAATATGGGCGTGCCCCGTCTGGGCATCCCCTCGCTCAGTTGCTATGAGGGACTCCACGGACTGGCCCTCGGCGGCCCTGCTGCCAACAATGGCAAGAAGACGGTAGAGGGCAGGGAAGTGCCTGATGACCTGCCGACGACCATCTTCCCGCAAGCCTACGGCATGGGCTGCACGTGGGATCGTGAGGCCGTCCGGCGTATGGGCGACATCGAGGCCGAGGAAGCCCGATACTACATCCAGCGGCCTGAGGCGCGGCGCAAGGGGCTGGTGGTCTATGCCCCTAATGCCGATCTGGCCCGCGATCCGCGATGGGGCAGGACAGAGGAGAGTTTCGGCGAAGACCCCTATCTGACGGCCCAACTCTCCGTGGCGATGGTGCGGGGCCTGCAGGGCGACCATCCGCGCTACTGGAAGACCGCCGCGCTGATGAAGCACTTTCTGGCCAACAGCAATGAGGACGGGCGCGACTCCACGTCGAGCAACTTCGACGAGCGGCTCTTCCGCGAATACTATTCCTATCCTTTCTATAAGGGCATCACTGAGGGCGGCAGCCGCGCCTTTATGGCCTCCTACAACTGCTGGAACGGCATCCCGATGTGCGTGCATCCCTGTCTGCAGCAGACGGCCCGCAATGAGTGGGGCAACTGTGGCATCATCTGTACCGACGGCGGCGCCTTTTCCATGCTTGTGACTGCCCATCATTATTATCCCGACCTGACGCAGGCCGCCGCTGCCGTCATCAAGGCCGGCACAGGACAGTTCCTCGACCGCTATCAGCCTCACGTGAAGGCTGCACTCGAGAAAGGGCTCATCACAGAGACCGACATCGACAGGGTGATCCGGGGAAACCTCTTCGTGGCCCTCAAGTTGGGGATGCTCGACGGTGAGGACACCTCCAACCCCTATGCCGCCATAGGACGCGACACGACGGCTCAGGCCCCCTGCTATCGTCCAGAGGTCATGCAGACGGTGCGCGAGTTGACGTCAAAGTCCATCGTCCTGCTGAAGAACGAGGGCAACGCCCTGCCTATCAATCCCTCGACTGTGAAGACGATAGCCCTCGTCGGACCATACGCCGATAAGATCATCTACGACTGGTACAGCGGCACGCCGCCTTACGAGGTGACCATCCTCCAGGCGATGCGCGAGGCCGCTAAGGCCCGTGGCATCCGCATCCTCTATGCGCCCGACAATCAGATGGGACGCGCTGAACAGTTGGCAGCCGAGGCCGATATGGTCATCGTCTGTACGGGCAACCACCCCTACGGCACCAAGCCCGACTGGAAGTTCTGTCCCGTGCCCAGCGACGGGCGTGAGGCCAACGACCGCCACTCGCTGCAACTGCCCGACGAGGACGAAATCCGCCGTCTGCAGGCCGTCTGTCCGAACACGGTTCTGGTGCTGGTGAGCAGTTTCCCCTATGCCGTCAACTGGAGCAACGACCATCTGCCCGCCATCCTCCACGTCACCCATTGCAGTCAGGAGCAGGGTCACGCTGTCGCCGATGTATTGTTTGGCCAGTATAATCCCGCCGGACGCACCACCCAGACCTGGGTGCGCGACATCCTCGACCTGCCCGCCATCATGGACTACGACATCCGTCACGGGCGCACCTATATGTACTGCCGTAAGCCCGTGCTCTATCCCTTCGGCCACGGGCTGAGTTACACCCGTTTCGAGTATGCACAGGCGCGGATCGTGAAGCAGGACAAGAAGCAATTGACGGTATCTGTGACAGTGAAGAATACTGGCGACCGCGATGGTGAGGAGGTCGTCCAACTCTATGCCAGTTATCCTGATTCCAGTGTGGAGCATCCCGCCCGTCAGTTGCGTGCCTTCGAGCGTGTGTCTGTTCCGGCAGGAGCAGCGCGTGAAGTTGTGCTCGCCGTCGACCGTCAGGATCTGACGCATTGGGACGAGTCAGCCCATGCCTTCGTCGCGGAGACGGGCCGCATCCGCTTCGAGATAGGCGCCTCGTCAGCCGACATCCGCACAGCGGTGGAGGCGCGTTGAGCCTAGCGGTTCAGGAGTCACTCCACTACATCCTTCATCAGGTCGTTCAGCCATTTCTTCCATTTCTCAAGCATGGAGGGTTGCGTTGGGCTGCCCGCCTCCCTATCGTTCTCTGTTTCAGAGTCAGCCCTGCCCTCTGTTTCCCGTGTGTGTACATCTGTCACAGGCTCCGGATTTGGAGCGACCTCCACCTCAAAGGGCAACTCCTGCACGATGGCTTCCTTGATTGTTGGTTTTTCTTTCTTGTTGGGCTTATACAGTTTCGGTATCAGGTCTTCGTAGAAGTCGTCCTCGTCGCGGTGGGCGTCTTTCTCCACCTCCGTGCGCAGGTCGTCCTCCAGCCCTGTGGCCAAAATCGTCACTTTCGCATCCTCGCCTAAGGAGTCGTCTGTTGCCGTCCCCCAGATGACGTCGATGTTCGGGTCCAACTGGTCGAAGAAGTCGTCTATCTCCTGCAGTTCTCTCACAAAGATAGGGTGCTCCTGGCTCGAATAGATGTTGAAGAGGATCCGCTTGGCCTTTCCGATGTCGCTGCCGTAGATCAGCGGCGAGTCCAGCGCACTGACGATGGCTCTCTCCACGCGCTTGTCTCCGCTGGCCCTTCCCATGGCCATGATGGCTCCGCCACCGTTCTTCATCGTCGTCTCCACATCGCGGAAGTCGCTCTTGATGCCTCCGTCGCTGGGCAGCGTGATGAGTTCCGAGATGCCTTTCACCGCATCCATCAGGATGTTGTCGGCCCGTTGGAAGGCCTCCGGCAGCGAGATGTCGGAGTCGGCATAGACGTCGCACAGTTTCTCGTTGTTCACAATCAATAGCGCGTCCACGTTCTTCCGCATGGCCTCTACGCCTTTCAGAGCCTTGATAATCTTGCGTTTTTTCTCAAAATAGAAAGGTATCGTCACCACGCCAACCGTCAGCAGGCCCATCTCCTTGGCGAGTCCGGCCACTACAGGAGCAGCGCCCGTCCCCGTACCGCCACCCATTCCGGCTGTCACGAACACCATCTTCGTGCCGTCGGAGAGCAGTTTCTTGATACTGTCAATGCTGTCTTCCGCCTTCTCTTTTCCCACGTCAGGATTGCCGCCGGCCCCCAAGCCTTCGCCCAGCTGTATCTTCACCGGCACCGGCGACCGCGACAGTGACTGACTGTCCGTATTGCAGACAGCATACGTCACGCCCCCTATCTGGTCGTTCCACATATTCCTGACGGCATTGCATCCGCCTCCGCCCACGCCAATCACCTTGATGATGCCCTGCATCTTGTCCTCAACCAGGCCAAAGTCCAGCAGCGTATTCTCTACCTCCAAATCTTCTTTCATATTCATAGTCTCACTCCTTACTTCTTACTTCTCACTTCTCATTTCTTAGTTCTTACTTCTTCCATCTTCCATTTTCACCAGTTCCCTGGGCAGGGTGATCACCTTCAGCCGTTCATACCACACACGTCTGCCAATATGCTTCTTCGTATGGCTGCTGATGAAATAGTAACTTGCCGTATATTCGTCCATCAACTCCAGAAAAGTCTTCTTGATGCGCGAGCACTTCTCGTTGATGGCATTGTCCAACGGATTCACCAGATGCTCCACGCCCTCCTCGATCTTCTCACGGTCCAGTAGTCGGGCCGTCTTCATGTAATAGGCTGTCAGTTCCTCCCTGTATTCCGCCAAGCGCTTAAACTCAATGCCTTCCGGATGAGCCAGAAACAGCAGATACACCGCCTTATGCACAGGCTGCAACTCCACCTCCAGGTTGTAATCTGCCAGCACAAACCGAAAGTCCTCCGTAATAATCAGCCTCGACAGCCTACCCCTGGCCGCCTCCAGCCGCAGTTCCTCCAGCAGGGGCACACCGATGGCTCGCAGCAGCAGATCCTTCCTGTCTGCCGCCACCAACTGCTCCGCCAGCCTCTTCACCTCCAGAGCCGCTTCCTCCACCGTCATACCGTGCTGTTCTGTCATTTTGCCGACAAAGGTACAAAACTTCCCTGTAACCACCAAACGTTCGCAAGGCTTGCGCTAAATTGGGGCGCCATATTGCTCCCGCTCATTTACCTCTTCCGCTCCGGATTCCAATTGTGCACCAAGTCCATCAGGCGTTGCATCCTGGCCTCCATTTTCTTCGGATAGCATAACTTATAAACGAAGATGGCATCCTTATCTACCACATACTGCTCATAGAACCCCAACTCTCACTCCCCCCCAAATTTCCTCATATCCTATTAAAATTGTCGCCTATCTGTTTCCAGAATATGCGGGTGAAACTATGTCCGTTTACCTTCAGGATTTTGCTGACCTTGAAAGTACGGTCCTCATCTATATCCGTACGGCGAGCAAGAATGTAGCCTCCGCCATAGTAACGTGAATACTCGATATCTGTTATCTCGCAAACAAACACCTTGCCACTTCGCGTACAATATTCTATTATTATGGTCTGTTGCAACATCACCGCCCTGTCAATCACCTCTTCTATTGCCATTATCCAGCCTCCCTATTTGGATCGGGTGGAGGAAACGGCAAATTGCCATCTTTTCCATTAAAATCAGCACCCCTAATCTCCCCTCCTTCTGTCAAAGGGATATCCACAAGGGAGTTGTCTTCCGGATTCTCAAAGCGTGTATATCCCCCTTTAAAGTCAAGGAGTATGATATCCGTTGCTCCCTTACGATGCTTGGCAATAATAATCTCCGCCTTCCCACGATAGTCAATAGTGCCATCTGACGACTGATGTAAACCGTAGTAATCCGGACGATGTACAAACACCACCATGGTCTGCCGCTATATTCTTCGCCATCGAGAGGGCAAAGGCCGTTTTACCCATGGCAGGCCTTCCTGCTATGATCACCAAGTCCGAATTCTGCCAGCCACTGGTGATGTCGTCAAGTCTATAGTACCCCGTTGAGATTCCTGTCACTCCACTGTTGTTTCCTGCCGATGCCTGCATGATCCTCGTGGCTTCTTCTATCAGGGGATCTACCGAGGTATAGTCCTTCTTCATATTCCTCTGGGCAATATCGAAGAGCATCCGTTCGGCCTCCTGTATCACGTCGTTCACATCACATGTCTCGTCAAAAGCCTTCGTACTGATCAGGCTTGAATACGAGATCAACTGCCTCGACAGATACTTCTCTGCCACAATGTTGGCATGATAAACCACGTTGGCTGATGTGGCTACCCTCGAACTTAGTTCTGCGATATATCCAGGCCCTCCCACATCCTCTAATGTCGCCTGCTTAGCCAACTGCTCCGTCACTGTCAGCACATCCACAGGTTTCTCCTCCATGCTCAGTTGCTGGATGGCCCCATATATTTTCTGATGCCGAGGCTCATAGAAACTCTCTGCCTTCAGCGTCTCACATATTTCTATATAGGCATCCCTGTCTATCATCAAAGCCCCCAGCACAGCCCTCTCAACATCTGGTGCCTGAGGCTGCAGATGACCATACGTAAAGTCCAAAGGCAACTGTCTGCCCTGACCATGCCGACCATTACTTCTTTGTTCCTGCATAATAATGAAGCACTATTACCCCTTATACAGTTCTCTCCGCTGCTGCAACTCAATCCACCATGATACCCGTATGCCACAATCTGCGCAGGTATGCCAACAAGGTATTCGCCGGACTGGCCACTGACGGGAAGGGGACGATGGGATGGTGCCACGGATTCAAACTGCACTTCATCTGCAACGACCGGGGAGAGATTATAATGTTCTGTCTTACAGGGGCCAACGTGGATGACAGGGATCCGAAGGTATGGGCTGTGCTCGGCAAGAGAATCTACGGGAAACTCTTTGCTGACAGGGGATACATCTCACCTAACCTGTTTGATGCGCTCTTTGCCGACGGAATACATCTGGTCACTGGAATCAGAAACAACATGAAGAACAAACTGATGCCACTTTGGGACAAGATCATGCTCAGAAAAAGGTATATCATCGAGTGCATTAACCACTTGCTAAAGGACAAAGGAAACCTTGTACACTCCAGACACAGGTCTGTCAACAATTTCCTGATGAACCTCATCGCTGCACTTGGTGCATATTGTTTCTTCGACAACAAACCTGAGGCTATTCAGGGGTATTGTATTGAGGACACCAATCAACTCTCTTTGTTCTAATCTTATCCCGAACTGGCGCAAGAAATCTTTCGACTGCGAACTGACACCTGAGTATGATATCCCTTGTCAGAAG
>CAMVJQ010000035.1 GCA_947167845.1 uncultured Prevotella sp.
TTGCATCCTTGTCGAGTTCAACGGTGGTAGTGGCGTTGAACTTATAGTAATAGCCGATGCCTTCGAACGTATATCCCTTCACCTCAGAGTAGTTGGCATCCGTCTGCTCGAAGTTGATGATCTGTACGGGGAACACGTCTGCTTCCATGCCCGCTGCCGGGTTGGCCTTCAAGTCGAAGCCAAAGATGTCAATCTTCGGATTCAGCACATATTCCTGGTCTTCCTCCAGGTAGTTGAACGTATGATTCATTTCACCACCGCCATTACTATATGCTTTTTCTGTGGTCCAGGAATCCAATTTGTTGTTTTTCTTGTCGCTGACGATGAAACCTGTCTTGAGGGGGATGATGCAGTTTCCTGATATCTTGGCACTGGCAGTGCCATTGTTGCCGTCACGCTCAAATGACACGCTGGAGAATGTCGGCACCACGCTATATGTGGCCACATTATATTTTGTGGAAATCCCTACAGGAAAATCCACCTGGTTATCGAACACTTTTGCCTGCAAGGTGCTGCCTGTGTACGCATTCAGTTCGACGGTTCGGCCTTTGAGGAACTCATAAAGTTTGGTGTCGAGCGAGGCATCCCTAAGGTCATTGTTGTATAGAACCGTATTACCGACAACCTCATCACCCAATTCTGTGTGGAACGCTATTTTTCCAAGTTCCTCACTTACGCAGGCCACACCCGCCTCAAAGAAGACCCCCCAGGAGAGGCTACCGCTAAGCATGGTTTGGAAATCATAATCTTTGGTAGGCTTATCTGCTATCCAACTGGCCTTCACTGGCTGTTCCTTTCGTTTGTTGTTACAATCGAAGTTGAACGTATAATTGAGATTCTGCGTCCATATCCAATTAAAGGACAAGGTTGCGCCGGCCTTGAGGAACACACCAGGTTTCAGATAGAAGAAACAAAGCGGTGCTACGGGTCTTTTAAAAATCTTGGCACCGAACTCCTTCGACCACTCCAATCCCCCGCTGAGCGAGATAGCCTCCTGCAACTGCAGATTGGTTTTTATGTAGCCGTTGAATTGCTTGCCATTATTAACCAACGTCGAAACCTTCACCCTGAAAGTTGGTGTCAATGACACTTCCCCCTTGAGGCCAACCTTCCAGGCCAGGTCGTCAACACTCTTGATCTCACGGCTGAATTCTGCTCCAATAGCCCACGAAACAGTAGGCAGTGTGAGTTTCTTTTCCTTGCCTTCGCCTCTGGTCCGAGTTGCAGCCTCATCTTCGTTGACCAAATCTGCAACCGTCGTATTGTAGTAGGTCACGAATATTTCCTCCAAGTCGATATCATCGCATTCCACCGTCGTGCCGTTGACGCTCTTCACGATGCCGACAATGCCTGCCTCAAACTTATCGTTCATTTCCAGCGTCACCAGTTTGTCACCCACCTTTGGCAACAGGTTCTGCGGGGTGTTGGCGGCAAAGTAGATGGTCAGGCTGTCACTGCGCTCCACATAGTCCATCAGGCCCTGCTCAATACGGATGACACCGGGCTGATAGACCGTGGCCGGCGTGACGAAACTGATGCTGTCGATGTCGGCCAGCGGGATTATATGGGCCTCTTCGCCGAGGGATATGATCTGCGAGACCACCTCGTCGTGAACCACGCCAAGGGTGTCGTAGTTGCTATAGCCAATGTCTGTTATCTCTTCCCTGAGGAATGACTGTATGTCTCCGTTTTTCTGATAGACGTAAATCACGTCACCCGTCTGCGGCTGCTGGGCGAAGCCTGTCAAGGCCGTGAGGGCCATTAATATAATAAGGTATATCCGTTTCATGGCTTGATGAATTTAAGGGTTCTGCCGTTGATACTTACGAGATAGACACCCTGCGGGAGCGAGGCGAACGAGAGGACGGCATCAGAGCCGTCAGCGGTCAGGCCGACGGGTATCTGCATGCCCTTGGCATTGTAGACCTTCACGGCATCAGCCTCAGGCACGCCGTGGAAGGTGATGCGGTCTTCATCGACACGGAAACTAGTGGCTGGGCTGACGCTGCTGATGCCCGTGCCGACGCCCTTGTAGGTGAAGCGCAAGACATCGGCCTTTGCGTATTCCTGACTGACGCCCTGCACGGTGATGACCATCTTGTCGGCTGTCATCTGGATGCGGGGCATCGTGTAGAGTTCCACCTCCGACGTCTTGCCGTCGGCATGGTGCAGCACCAGCGTCTGCCCCTGCGCTGCCGCCCTTGCAGCGGGCAACAACAGGAGTAGCATAATGATTAACTGTTTCATAAGCATACTTTTTATTTTGTAATTAAAGAAAATGCCTGTTTGCGGGCATAAAGTTAGCAAAATAAACTGAAACAGCGTATATAAAAAACGGATTTTTGACGAACTGGGGTCTGTGAGTGACGAACTGGGCGTCTGGGGTGACAAAACTTACTAAAGGAAACTGAATGGAGATACCCAGGGATTTGTTATGACATGACTACGCCTAATGCATCTTCCAGTGGCGCAAGCACATCTTGCCGTTTATTACGGATGGCACTCATGTCAAGGGCATTGATGAGTTCCTTGGTCTCATACCCCTTCTTATAGGTTTTACGAGCCTTATTATACAAATCCAACAATTTCTGATACCCGTTTATCCCCTTCAACGATGAAGGAACTTGCTTCAATCGAAGGAAGTTACAAATGCCATAAACGTCATCGAGAATCCAGTCTTCAATGGAACTCTTGACACCTACACGTATAAATTCATCAATACCCATACGCTTAACGCTTTTGCCGATAGCATCCCATTTTACTATCTACGGTTGCTTGACCTCGAAAACATCAGTATCATACGAACAACATACCGTCTTTATTTTGTAACTACCTGTTTGGGCTGTTGGCAAGTATTCGTTTTTCAACTTTGCCAATAGTTTACTGGAATATCTTGTTACCCCCTTTAGGTTACCCACATCATAAGGCAACAATTTATTGCTGCTGACGGATGCATAATAATCAACGAGGGCTTTAAAGAACACCTCATCGGTATCTCCTTCTACAAATATCAACACATGCGAAGGATTCGTCACTTTCTTTTTCACCATCGCCATGCTTTATTTGAAGAAAGATGTTAGCTTCTCGCAGTCATTCTCCATGCCGAGCATAAAGTCAAACATAAACTCGCCAAAGGTTAGTTCCATGTCACCAGCATATTTGTACAGATATTTCAGTTTAGATGGATTAACCTTCGCAAAATGAGCAAGTCCGTCATGCTTCGGAAGGCCGAAATACATTTGCTCTGGCTGCATATAGCGCATCAGATAGGGGGAGTGGCTCGTCATCAGTATTTTGGTATTTGATGCGTATGCCTGTATGATTAGAAGAAGATCCTCCATCAGCCTTGGATGGACAGAGTTTTCAGGTTCCTCAAGCATAATCATTGGTATGTTCTGCTTCTGAGCAGCCATACACAATGTGAATAAGAAAATCATACGCTTACTACCGCTTGACAACAATCGAATACTGGTGGGCTGTGAATTAAATTCCTCCTGTATCCTTATATCATAGACTTTGCTGCGTCCGTCACTCAATGTTATTTCATCTGGTTCGAATGACACCACGCCAGAAATCAGTTGCTTAATACCATCTGACAAGATGCTGAAACTATCAGCATCCGTTTTCTTCATCCGATAGATGTATTCGCTTAGAGTCATGCCACCGAGCATGGCGATTCCGCTGCCACCCTCTATAGAGAAGTACGATTCGGGGTTATCCAAGGTATGCAAGTTCGGGATGCTAATGCTACATATCTCCTTGGCTAAGTCTGACAAGAACAATCCACCGCCGGCTATCAGAGGCAGGGATAGTTGTTGAGGGGTGGCTGCAAAAGGTTTGTTACAGCGCCCCATAGCCGACGGAACAATCATAGAGTAGTAGCCGTCCTGTCTGTTTATCATTTGTCGATAGCGTTGCTCACCCTCAGTCTTAATCTTTAACCACTCCGAAAGCACATAGCCAGGAATCGCGCCCTCTGCCCACTGGCATTCATAGCCATACTGCACAAGTTCTGTACGTCCCTCACGCTGTAATCTACCAAGGATCTCAAAGTGGAACTTCTTTTCCTCGATTGAGACATTAATGGGGAGGAAGCGGCTTCGAAGCATCTGGCCTTTTGTTTCCACATTAGCATTCAGATACATCAAACCAAAACTGATGGCACTGAGAACGTTACTCTTGCCATAACCGTTAGGGGCGATGAGGGCGTTTATATCTCCAATGTCCAAACGTATATGCTCAATGTTGGAAAATCCCTCAATGATAAAACTGTCTATAATCATAACTCGTGCAAATATTTTTGCGTCAGTACAACTTAAATCTTCTGCAAATATACAAAATAAAAACAACTCGCGCAAATATTTTTGCGCGAGTTGGGTCTGTTTTTAATTATTTTTATCTCTCAATACCCCCCAAATAGAGTAATATGTGACATTTTTCAGACTCATCATAAACGTCCGAACGGTTTTATAAATAAATCTGTAGTCGTTTGAAGGCAGGAGCCAGCAGCGTTGTCTCCACCTCCTGCCCCATCGGCGAACGGAAGATGCAACGATGCTGCTTGGGCAGCAAAGACGAGACATGATGGATGTTCACCAGCGTGCTGCGGTCGGCACGTATGAACACATCCGGACTGAGTATCTTCTCCAAGGCGCCAAGTCCCATAAGCACAGTGTTCTCATCGTGGAAGGTCACCATCTGCGAATAATTGCCGTTGCCCTTGAAATAGGCGATATCCTTCATATCGGCCACGATAGTGCCACTGGCCGTGCGCAGGGTGATGCGATCCTCGAAGGAATTCTCCGTCATCTTCACGATGTCCTTGGCCAGTTCACTTGCTTTCACCTCCTCGATGGCTTTCCTACGTATCGCCTCTATCTGCTCTTCGCGCTGCAACTTCTCCCTTTGCAAGCGAATCATCCGCTTACGGCTGCGCCGCTTCTCATACCAGCGGGTGGCCAGACATACAGCAGTCAACAGACATGCTAATCCAATCACCCACACCCACCAGTGCTGCCACCAGCGCAATGGCGGACTGATATAGGTATCCTCCTCACCCATCGCCAGAAGGTCGGCAGGGCGGAACGACATCATCTGCTCCACGCCTGGCAGCCACACCGTGCCGTCTTCCTCCTCCGCCATCACGCTCTTCAGCGGTTCGGTCATGGTGAAGCCGTTCTGCTGGTTGAAGAACTGCGTGCCGCTCACCTTGCAGTCCTTGTCAATGCGGCAGACGAACAGCCCGTCGACCACGGCAATGACCAGATAGCCCTTGGGAGAGACGTGTATGGCGCGCACCTCATGGCCGTTCAACTGGGGCATCTGAGTATTCAGTGCCACCACTTGTTGTTGGGAACCTGCACGCCCCGGCCTTACCACCAGCACGGAATCGGCCGAGGTAAAGAGCAGGTTGCCATAGGCGTCGGCATCAATGGCCGAGACGATGAGTTTCTGACTTCCATATTCCACCTTTCTCAGTTGACGCTTCCGGTCCATGCTGAACAACCCAGAACTGCTGCCTATCCACAACAGGCCGTTGCTGTCGCTCACGGCACACCAGGGGTGGAGTATCTCTGTGGTCAATGTGTCGAACTGCTCCGTCCTCGGGTCGTATGCGAAGATGCCGGTGCGGGTGCCTGTGATGACCTTCCCCCATGCCTCGCCCACGAACTGATAGCGGTCGCGGGGCAGGCCCAACCAGTGCAGACTGTCGTTTGCAATGCAAACCACATCGCCATTTCCCGCCATATACACCTTGCCTGCTATGCTCACGCCACTGGATGCATAGAACTGCTCCGGGTCGTCGCTCAGCAACCAGCCATCCACCAGCACTTTGCCATTCAGGGTTCCCATCACCATCCTGCCATGATCACCGACGGCCACAGCCCTCACGATGTCGCTCTCATCATCCAACTGATGATGGGTGAAGCAGCGGTTGAAGAAGCAGTAGACACCCTGATAGGTGGCCACCCAGAGGCGGTCCCAGCGATCCACCAGCACGTCGCGGATGAGGTTGATGCCCGTTGCAATCGTTCGGATGGTCTGTCCCTCGCAGAGATACACCGTATGCTCGTCGGCTATGACCAAAGCGCCCGAGTGCAACGGCCTGACCGTAAGCCCATAACTGGTGGCCTGCCAGTCGGCCTGCACGATGCGTTTCAGGCTGTCCTTCCCCACAACGAAGATACCGTCGGAGGCAAAGGCCAGCAGACCAGCATCCGTGCGCAGCAACGTATAGACATCGCTCTTATCTGAGAGCCGTCGAGCCTCCTTGCTCCCTTTACTAAAAGCAAAGAGACCTTTCTCCAAAGGTACAGCCACATCGCCAGTCGCCGCGTCAAGATAGAGTTTCCTGTCGGGCGTCATCCCGTCCAGCAGCGAGTCGGTCATGATCGGCTCCATTCCCCCTTTGGTCATACGACAGAGGCGGCGTTGCTGCTCCAGACTGTCCTCCAGCAGCACATAGCCATTGGGCAGACTGCCCGCGTTCAGGTTGTTCAGCAGCCAGTGGCCCTGCGGGTCGAGGGGCAGCGGCACCGCCTCGTCGTAGTCCACACGCCATTGGCGGAAGAACCCTAAGGCCCTCACCTCGCCTTCCACTTCTGCAAAGCCCACGATGTTCAGCCGCCGTCCTTTCAGGAAGGGTGAGAACTCGCGACCGTCGAAGCGCACGAAGCCCGACAGCGTACCAATATAAATATACCCGCGTGAGTCTTGCCACAGCCGTTCGGTCTGCATCTGCGGCAGTCCGTCCTGCGTCACATATCGCCTGTAACTCAAGCGACTCTCTATTTGAGCATTCAGGGCGAGGCTAAAGAAGAGAGCCAGCCCCATGATGATAGTTCGTCTGAATGATTCCATAGCGCAAAGTTACGACAAAAAACGTAATCTTCAAAGATTTCTCGGAAAAATATTCTTCCCCATGCCGAGTTCGTCACTCACAGGGGCCAGTTCGTCAAAAAGTGCCTTTCGGAAACACCGAATTTCATCTCTTTTTCGTATATTTGCAGCACCTTACTTAACAAAACATGGCCTTCGGAAGAAACAGTTCTAACCAATAATAATAGTTATAAGATGGAAAAGAGATTTGCATTCAGTGTCATGGCAATCGCTATGTTAAGCCTGTTCACTTTCACTTCATGCGGTAGCGACAGTGATGACGACGGAGGTTCAACCATTGGCGGCAACAGTAGTGAAATTGTTGGAGAGTGGGCCGTCCAGCAGTATGACGACAGCGGGACCTACCTGCTGATGGAAAGTATTAACTTCAAGTCGAACGGCACGTTCTCTGTCCTCGACTACGATGTCTACCTGATGAACGGGACTATTGTTGAGATGGAAAAGGCAGAATATTCAGGCAACTATACCGCCAAGGACGGGCAACTGACCCTTTCAGCCAACGGCCGCAAGCAGAGTTACACCTACCGTGTCAGTGGCAGCGTGCTGACGCTGATGGGCAATGACGGTTCCCTCAACTACGACAAGATGGACGACAACATCCGCAGCGTGTTCTCGAGTGCCGAGAGCACCTATCAGCAGAGTTTTAAGAGGTAATGTCGCCCTGAGACGAGAATTCAAGGTTTCATTTTATGTATAACTAATAAAGTTTTGTAGTATGAAGAAATTATTGATTATGGTTGTGATGATGGCAGCCACCATCACAGCAAGTGCACAGCAGGACGAGGGAACCTTCTCCATCGCTCCAAAGGTAGGTATGAACCTGGCCAACTTTGCCGGCGACATCAACAGCAACAGCATCAAGATCGGCCTGGTGGTAGGTGCCGACGGCATGTATCAGTTCAGTCCGCTGTTAGGTCTTTCGGCAGGTGTGTTCTACTCCATGCAGGGTTGCAGTTACACTGGAGACCTGAAGGACAATTTCGACTTTCTCAACATCCCCGTGCTGGCCAACTTCTATGTGGCTCAAAACTTCGCACTGAAGATAGGCCTGCAGCCGGCCTTCCTCCTCTCTGCCAAGCAAAAGGCCAATAAGAATGAGTACGACGTGAAGAGCGGCATGCAGTCGATAGACCTCAGTGTGCCCATCGGCCTCTCCTACGAGTTCGCCGACTTCGTGATCGACGCACGCTACAACCTGGGACTCACCAAGGTCAACAAGAGTAACGGCAGCATCCGCAACAGCGTCATACAGTTCACACTGGGCTACAAGATCCACATCTGAACCTGTCAATAGTATAGTTAACTCGCCGGGGAGTCTGCCCTAACCGCAGGCTTCCCGGCTTTTCTTGACTTCGGCGGTTTTAACATTTCTAATGGGTAACGAACCTAAAAACCCAATAAGCCAAGCCGCCACCCCGCCCTCAGCGACGCTTGATCCATCTCTTCTTGACGGGCTTGACAGTCAGGTCGGGCAATCCGCCTCCGACATAGGTGATGCAGATGCCCTTGGCCCACTGCTCGCGGATATACTCCTTCACCTCGTCGGGGCTGATCTGCAGGTTCTGGAAACGGCCGTCGCCCCGCGCATAGTTGCCATAGACGACCAGGTATTTGCCAGCCCCATACTCCACCTGATGGATGTTGAAGCCCTTGGCCCACACCTCGCGCTGCACCAGTTCCATCAACTCCTGCGTGGAGTTGGCCCAGAGATAGCCCTGCGACGAGTATTTGGAGTTCTCGCTCATCACCACCGTCCAGGCCTGTCCGTCGAAAGCCAGGTCGGTGATGCAGTAGCCCTTGCCCGTATTCTCTGCTATCCAGGGAGCCAGTTGGCCCCACTCCTGTCGCCACACCATCTGGCGGGTGATGCCTGTCCCCTGAGAGAGGACAATCAGCCATTCCTTCTCACTCCTTGAGACGCTGGTCATCACGTAGCCCTCTTTCGCCTTGGCGGCAATCCACTGCTCCGGCCAGTCGGCACTCAGGAAGTAGGTCTGCATCGTATAGGGCGTGTTCTTGGCCAGGATGACGAGCCAGCCCTCGCTGGTGTAGGCGGCTGAGACGATGCGCTTGCCCTGGTCCCAACAGCCCACGATGTCATCTTGCTGGATAGGCTCGCCCTCATAGGCAAACCATGTCTCTTCCGTGTACGGCAGGCCTGATTCGGAGATCAGCAGTGTCGGGCTCTGGGCCAGAACAGCCGTCACGCTCACTTGTGCTAACAGCACCAATAAAAGTCTTTTTAGTCGTTCCATCTCTTCATTATTTCATATTTACTTTTTTACCTTTTTACCTTTTTCAGTCGTGCACTATCAGGGCCGTCTGCGGACTGACCTTTGCCTTGTCGCCTTTCAGGCTCCCCAGCCCCTGCTCATCGATGAAACCGTCGCGGCAGACGACGGCATATTGTCCCTGAGGGATGCTGACCTCCACCTCTGTCTTGTTGGCATTGAGGATGACGATGATGTTGCGCCAGTCATCCCTTCCTGCATAGTTCTTCAGGCGATAGGCCACCGTGCCTTTCGGCGCTTCCAGAAACTCCAGATGCTTGCGCACCAGGTCGGCATTGCCCAGACGGAAGGCAGGGTGGTGACTGCGGAGGGCTATCAGGTTCCTATAATAGAGGAATACCTGTGGATATTTCTCCTTGTTGGCCCAATTGAGCCTGTTGATGCTGTCGGGCGACTCGAAGGAGTTGTGTACACCTTTCTTGTCGCGCAGCAGTTCCTCTCCGCTGAGCATGAAGGGTACGCCCTGCGACGTGAAGACGGCAGTCTGAGCCAGCAGGTCGAGGCGGATGAGTTCATCGTCCCCTTTCAGGGAGGGGATGCTGGCACGTAGGCGGTCGACGAGGCACATGTCGTCGTGGCACGACACATAGGCAATCATCTGTGTCGGCTCCAGTGCCCACGGCTGCTGGCTGTAGTTCACTTTCGTCATGTCGACTTGGGGGTGCTGGATGGCTCCGGCGATGCCGAACTGCAGGCTTTCGGTAAGGGTGCCTTCCTCCTTCTTTTGGATAGAGGATGCCAGCCATCCGGCGACGGTGTCGTCGGAGAACGGGCCTCGGAGGGCGTCGCGCATCTCGTCGGAGAAGGCGGCGATGCGGGGCATCCTGCAGATGTTGGCCTTCATGCCGAGCCGCTCGTTTGGCAGTGCGCACGCTCCGGCACTCCAGCCCTCCCCATATATAAATATGGTGGGATCGATCTCGTCCACAGCCTTGCGTATCTCGTTCATCGTTCCGATGTCGTGACAGCCCATCAGGTCGAAGCGGAAGCCGTCGATGTGGTATTCGTTGATCCAGTGCTTCACCGATTCTATCATGAAGCGGCGCATCATCGGCTGCTCTGAGGCGGTCTCGTTGCCGCAGCCAGAGCCGTTGGAATAGATCGGGGGTACGGGGGTACGGGGGTGCGGGGGTGCGAGATTACCTTCTGCGCTGGAAGAATTCTCGTCCCCTCGCACCTCCGCGCTCCCGCGCCCCCGCACCCTATAGTAATAGTCCGGATAGGTGCGCTGGAAGTTGGAGTGTTCGATGTCGTAGGTGTGGTTGTACACCACGTCGAGGATGACGCGGATGCCCGCCTGATGAAGTGCCTGCACCATCTGCTTGAACTCGCGGATGCGGGTCTCCGGCGTATAGGGGTCGGTGGCGTAACTGCCTTCAGGCACATTGTAGTTCACGGGGTCGTAGCCCCAGTTGTATTGCGGGGTGTCGAGC
The DNA here is from genome assembly GCA_947167845.1 of uncultured Prevotella sp. Lineage (GTDB taxonomy): Bacteria > Bacteroidota > Bacteroidia > Bacteroidales > Bacteroidaceae > Prevotella. The sequence continues at coordinate 10,625 of CAMVJQ010000035.1, forward strand.
CGTGTCTCGTCCACGGAGCCATAGTCATAACTCGGGAGGATATGGATGGCATTGATGCCGAGTTCCTTCAGATGGGCGATGGCCCACGGTTCGGTGAGGGCGAGGAACTTGCCTGGATATCGGGCATCCTGGCGGGCGATGGAGAAGTCGCGATGGTGCATCTCGTAGATGACCAGGTCGGCGGGCGACTTCGTCACGGGGCGCCGGTCGCTGCTCCAGCCCTCGGGGTCGGTCGTCTTCATGTCGAGGATATAGCCCCGCTTTCCATTCACGCTGACGGCCTTTGCAAACACGCCCGGGCACTCGCCCCTGCCGATGTCGAAGGTATAGAAGCGCCCTTTCAGGTCGCCCTTCACCGTCAGTTGCCAGTAGCCCGCTGGCAGATACGTCATCTTCTGCACTTTTCCCCTCCTACTGTCGGCATCCTGGTAGATGCGCACCTTCGGCCCGCTATTGGCGGGGGCAAAAAGGCGGAAGGTGGTGGCCTCTGGCATATAGGTCACTTCGTCAAACCGAAACGTCTGTGCCAGCATCGTGGCAGCGGTCATTGTCAACATCATGGTGAACACTAGTCTCTTCATCATTCTTTTCATTTCTACATTGTCTCCTTTTCCCCTAACAGGAATAAATCGCTACAAAGATACAAAAAAATGCCACAGATTGCGCAGATTTTCATGGTTTTTTTGATTATCACAGAATTAATCAGTGAAAATCTGTGAAAATCTGTGTAATCTGTGACGAAAAATACTAAATTTGCAACATGAAACTGCAACGATTACTACTCATAGCCCTTATGTCGGCTTCGTCATTATTGGGGAAATCCCAAATGTGGCAGTATGTGGATCCTCGTATCGGCAGCGAGGGGGTGGGGCGCACGTTCCCCGGGCCGTCGATGCCGTTCGGCCTGTGCAAGCCCGGTCCTGACTGCACGGTGCTGCCCAATGCGGGCTGGGCACCGATGCCTGAGGTGGTGACGGGCTTCTCGCAGACCCACGTCAGCGGCACCGGCGGCGGTCAGAAGTACGGCAATGTGCTCATACAGCCGATTGTTGGCAACGGACTGACACGGACTGACACGGACAGACTTAAGCCACGGACTGACACGTACTTGGCGCAGAGGCGTGTCAGCGAGGAGATGTCGCTGGGCTACTATGCCACGACCTACGAGAACGGCATCCGCACGGAGATCACCGCCTCGGAGCGCTGTGCCTTCTATCGGATACACTACCGGAACTGGAGCGCCTGTGCGGCCGACGGACTGCTGCTGGTGGATGCCACCCACTATCTGGGCAAGGACACCGTGCCCGACGGGCGCGAGAAACAGCAGTTCGTGGGGGCTGAGGTGGAGGTGACGGGCAGCCATGAGGTGGTCGGCTTCACCCGCATCCGGGGCGGTTGGAACAATGGTGATGCCTATACCGTCTATTTCTGCCTACAGAGCGACAAGGCCTTCAAGCCCGTGTACTGTGCCGACGGGCGGGCCGTGCTGTGGATGAACGACTCGCTCCACCAGCTGAAGGTGGGCATCTCGTATGTCAGCACCCAGCAGGCACGTCGGAACATCCCGGAATGCGACTTCGACACGCAACTGAATAAGCTACGCGACAGCTGGGAGCGGCTGTTGGGCCGTGTCCAGGTGGCGGGCACGGAGCGCGACAAGCGGATGTTCTACACCGCCCTCTATCACACCATGCTGATGCCTGTGGATAAGAGCGGCGAGAATCCCAAGTGGACGGAGACACCCTACTACGACGACTTCTACGCCATCTGGGACACCTACCGCACCTCTACCCCACTCATCACCCTCGTTGACGAACAGCGACAGGTGGACATCGTCAACTCCTTATTAAATATATATAAGCGCGAGGGCTACCTGCCCGATGCACGCAGCGGCGACTGCAACGGCCGCACGCAGGGCGGCTCGAATGCCGAGGTGGTGATTGCCGATGCCTTTGTCAAGGGATTAGGAAGAGGTGAGAGGGAAGAGGTGAGAGGCTCGAGTATAGACTATCATCTGGCTCTGGAGGCGATGCTGAAGGATGCGGATGCCGACCCCGGGGCCGACCATGAGAAGCACGGGCGGGGCGGGCTACTGGAGTACAACCGGTTGGGCTATATCCCCTACGGCATCGACCGTGCCGGCACGCGTACCATAGAGTATGCCTACGACGACTATTGCATAGCAGAGGTGGCCAAGGGGCTGGGGCGCGAGGACCTCTACGAACGCTTCATGCGACAGTCGCGCAACTGGCGCAATCTCTGGCGCAGCGACTATGAGTGGGACGACGTCAGAGGCTACATCATGCCCCGCGACGCCGAAGGCCGCTGGCTCGACTCCGTGCCCTGGGGCCGCTCGAAGGTGTTTCACCCCACGATACCCTATACGCCCGTGACGAAGGTAGCCCCCTGGTATCTCCCCTGGTGGAGCACCTTCTTCTACGAGGCCCTCTCGGCAGAGTACTCGCTGAGCATCCCCCACGATGTGCCGGGACTCATCGAGGCCTGTGGCGGCGAGGCCGCCTTCCGCAAGCGGCTCGACATGTTCTTCGAGCGCAAGCGCTACAATGTGGGCAACGAGCCATCATTCCTCACGCCTTGTCTCTATCACTGGATAGGACGGCCCGACCTGACCTCCGACCGCGTGCGGCAGATCGTCACCGACAACTATACCGACAAGCCCGACGGCCTTCCTGGCAACGACGACAGCGGATCGATGTCGTCGTGGCTCGCCTTCCACCAGTTGGGCCTCTATCCCAATGCGGGCCAGGACTATTATCTGCTGCATGTGCCGTTGCTGCCGGAGTGGACGATGCGGCTCTGCAACGGACGGACGCTGCACGCCATCGTCAAGGGCAAGGGAACGCACTTTGAGCGGGTGGCCTTCAACGGGCGCGACCTGCCCGATGCCCGTATCAGGCACGCTGACCTGATGACGGGAGGCGAACTGGTGTATTACGTCTCAAAAAATAATTCCCATGCTGGGACAGAAACATTCCCAAACTGGGACCAGACCATTCCCACCTTGGGAATAAATCGCCCCCTCCCCGATAGCAATACGGCGGCTACTGCCTCCGTCAGCCGGAGCATCAGTTTCACGCTCAACCGCCAGCACCGCACCTGGCCCCTGACCTTTGGCTGGACAGGCGACACGCTCATGGTCACCTGCAAGGCTGCAACTTACAAAATCGCCCATTCCATCGTGGAAAATGCGACGGGCTTCTGCTGGGACATCCCTGCCGACGGAGCCGTCCGTCAGCCCCGTGGCACCTTCGCCTTCGTATCCCGACAGGCCGTCCGTGACCTGAGGGAAAAGGGCTCCTTCGTCTACGATGGCATCACATGGCGGGTGGTGGACGGCTCGGCGAATCACCTCCGGGCAGATATCGACCAGACGGAGATGTGGATTGAGTACTGCGAGCCCCTCGACCTCTGGCTTGTGACCGGGATGAGCCATAATCCGCTGGGCATCGACTGGCGGCTCAGGCAGGAGTAACCTGCCGTGTCGCCTTTTTTCGCAAGGTTTAACAGAAAAAGTTTGGCCGTTTCAAATAGAATCCGTATTTTTGCAATCTAAAATGGTCTATAAACGGATTTGGCGATGAGGCAATTCTTTTCAACCATCCTCCTACTCGCGTGGAGTCTTGCACTTTCGGCGCAGGACAAGGTGGACTCCGCCCTGGCCGACATCGACACGCAGATAGCGATAGAGCACCAGGAGGGAAACATCACCAAGGAGGGCGACGCCCGCTGGAAGAAGGTGGAACTCCTGCACAAAGCCTCCCAGGCCGACCGGCTCTTGGCCGAGACAGAAGTGCAGATGGAGTGGTTTGGCAGGCACGGCCAGTGGGACTACTATTACCGCACCTGGCAGCGCAAGACCAACATCCTCTGCATGCAGGGTAAGTTGCAGTTGGCCCTGAAGGAACTGCAGCGGATGCTGGCCGAGGCCACGAAGAGCGACCATCGTCAGGGGCGGGCGATGGCCCATAAGCAGATAGCCGTGATCTATCTGAACATGAAGCAGACAAAGCCGGCCATCGAGGCTCTGCAGAACTATTTCGAGTTGATCAAGGACGACGGCGACCTGAGTTCGCTCAGCAACATCTACTACCGAATGGCGAAGGCCTTCGACTACGACAAGTCGTTCGACCAGGAACTGGAGGTGACTGACAGATGGCTTGCATTTATACGCGAGCATGCCGGCCAGAACGGCAAGACTGACATCATGTCGTTCTACAACTCCTGCTATCTGGCTCGTGCCGCCTCCTTCATCGGAACGGGGCGGCTCGACGATGCCGGACTGGCCCTCGACTCAGCCGCCTATTATGCCCGGCGGGGCAATACGGCGATAGGCCGTCATCACTACTACAAGATGATGTCCCGCTATCATCTGGCACTGGGTGATGCCGCCAGGACGCTGCTCTACACCGACAGCGTCAGACTGACCACGAATGAGAAGGACAACCATACCGACGAACTGCGGGCCCAGGCTCTGATGCTGTTGGGAAGGGGGGCGGAGGCTGTCGGCATCTATCAGCGGCTGTATTATGAGAAGGACTCCATCTTCGGAACGGAGGCCCGCCAGCATCTGGACGAACTGAACACCCTGTTCCAGGTGGACGAGATCAAGACGGAGCAGCAGCACGCCAAGATGCGCTATACGCTCATCGCTGCGGTATCCATCGTGCTGACCCTCCTGTTGCTCCTCGTCTATGGATGGCGCAGTGCCATCAGACAGAAAAGGGCCAACGAGCAGTTGCGCCTGGCCAACGAGCAGGCCAGAGTGTCATCGAAGATGAAGTCGGAGTTCATCCGGAACATCTCGCATGAGATACGCACCCCGCTGAACATCGTGTCAGGCTTCACGCAGATTCTGACAGAGCCGGACATGGAACTGCTCGCTGACGAGCGGAGGGACATCAGGGAGCGCATCAAGGAGAACACGGAGCGCATCACGAAACTGGTGGATAGTATGCTCGAACTGAGCGACGTCAACAGTGAGGCTGTCATCGAGCGCGACGACCAGACTGACGGCGCACGTCTTGCCACGCAGGCCATCGAGCAGTCGCAGATAGCCCTGACAACCAAGCCCCTCGACGCCAAATCGGCCGTCGCGTTCGAGTTCCAGAATGACACGACGACCGCCTCCGTGCCGCTTCGCACCAATCAGGTGTATGCCGTCCGTACGCTGACCCATCTGCTGGAGAACGCCGTGAAGTTCACCAGGCAGGGCCGGATCGTGCTCCGTATGGAGGCTACGGACGATGTCCTGCGCTTCATCGTCGAGGATACAGGCATCGGCATCAAGGCCAGTCAGTCGGAACGCATCTTCGACGAGTTTGTGCAACTCGACGATTTCGCTGAAGGTACAGGCATCGGCCTGACCGTAGCCCGCTCGCTGGCCAGAAGGATGGAGGGCGACTTGTGGCTTGACACGAGTTACACCTCAGGTGCCCGCTTCGTGTTTGAACTGAAGAGAAAGTAAATACCAAAACAAAGAGACATGAAACTGCTGAATAGGATTCTGGTGCTGAGTCTGATGTGGCTGGCGGCTGCTCAGGCCGATGCCCAGTACGAGAAGATGGGAGGCGTGTATTATGCCTACCCCGTGACGGGTACGACACTCGCGGCTCCACCTGCCGGCTACGAGCCGTTCTACATTTCCCACTATGGGCGGCACGGCTCCCGCTGGCTGCCTGAGGACAGGCGGTATATATGGGTAAACAAGCAGTTTGAGGACACTAAGCGACTCACGAAGTTGGGAAAGAGCGTCCGTAAGCGACTGGCCAAAGTCTGGAAGAACGCGGAGGGCAATGGCGGTCTGCTCACCAGTCTGGGAGCCCGGCAGCATCGGGGCATTGCCCACAGGATGTATCAGAACTTCCCGCAACTCTTCACGGCGGATGCCCGTCTGACGGCCCATTCGAGTACCGTCACCCGCTGCAAGACCAGCATGGAGAACTTCCTCGCTGAGTTGAAGGCGCAGAATCCCTCTGTCCACGCAGAGCCCGTCACCCGCCAGGAGGATATGGCCTGGATTGCCTTCAACTCTGAGGAGCAGCGAGCCTTCGAGCGGACGCTGCGTGTCCCGCTGATGACTTCTGCCGACAGGTTTGTCAATGCCTTGTTTACGGATACCGGCCATCTGTCACACCATGCCCGTCAGAAACTGCTCACCGAACTGCATACCATCGCCTCAGACATGCAGGATGTGGAACTGGATGTCTCACTCTACGACATCTTCACCGACGAGGAGATGCGCGCCGTGTATGACATGAATAATCGGCGGATGAGACTTCAGAATGGAAATGAAATCCAGAACGAGGGCATCCCCGCCCGTAGTGCCGTCTCACTGTGGCAGAACATAGAGACCTGGGCCGATGCCGCCATCGCCAGAGGTGGGGTGGGGGCCGACCTCCGTTTCGGCCACGACACCAATCTCTACCGTCTGCTCACACTGATGGGCGTCAATACGAAGGGCAGGGGCATGGACGAGATCCTGCCGATGGCCGCCAACCTGCAGATGATCTTCTATCGCAATCAGACGGGGGAGGTCATCGTGCAACTGTTGCACAATGAGAAACCGCTTGACCTGGGCATCGGCCACCGCATAGAGGGCTTCTATTTCTGGGACGACCTGAAGCACCATGTGGCCAGACGCATCCACGACCTGGAGCACCTGCGCCAACTCTGTGCGCTGAACACGATGGTGGGCACGGCTCCGGCCACGACCAAGACAGCCGGACTCTTCGGCAAGGGCTCGGAGGAGCACGGGCAGACACTCCCTGCTGTCCTCTCGCCCAACGGGCAGAACTTCTGGACACCGCAGACCCGCGACACGGAGAAGAAGTGCGTGGCACCTTATTACTATACGGACTCTCTGCTGCAGGGGTTCCGCAACAGTCACTGGATTGTGGGTGGCTGTACTCAGGACTACGGCTCGTTTACGGTGGCCGCCCTCACCGGACGGCTCCGCACCAAGCCGTCGGAGCGTGCTACCCGTTTCAGCCACGACGAGGAGACATCCCATCCCCACTATTATGCCGTGCGCCTGCCCGACGAGCGTCTGAAGGTGGAGATGACAGGAGCCAGTCATGCCGCCATGCTGCGCATCACCCCAGAGCATGACGGGCCGGTGCATGTCGTCGTCAACCATAACAGTGACGAGGGCGAGGGAACGATTGACCTGCAGGGCAAGATGATCTGCGGCTCCAATCCTGTCCATCGTATCTATCAGGGGTGGGGAGAGCCCGCTGGCTTCAGTGGGCACTTCATAGTCAGATTCACCGAAGAAATCGAGGATTCTGGCAAGGACAGCACCTGTGTCTGGCTGACATTCCGGGGGAAGGCCCATCAGCCCATTGTCCTCAGGATGGCTTCATCCTTTACCTGCCTAGAGGGTGCCGCCAGGAATCTGGCCCGTCACACGGAAGGGGTCGACTTCGACAAGTTGGCCGAGCGCGTCGCTAAGGAATGGATAACCCGTCTGCACACCATCGACGTGGAGGATTCTGATACGGCCCGTGTGAACCAGTTCTATGGGGCTCTCTACCGGGCCTCCTTCCTGCCTCGCGAGATGAGTGATGTGGATGGCCGCTACCCCCGTTTCGCCGACGGGACTCTCACCCCCGCTCCCCAGTCCCCCCGCACCCCCGCTCCCCCGCACCCCCGCTCCCCCGAAAAATACTACGGCGACTTCTCGATGTGGGACACCTATAGGGCCGTGCATCCGCTCTATAACATCATTGCTCCCAGACAGTCGGCCGATATGATGCAGTCGCTGGTGACGATGTACGAGGAAGGCGGTTGGCTGCCAATCTTCCCCTGCTGGAACTCTTACACGGCAGCGATGATAGGCGACCACTGCAGTGTGGCGCTGGCGGATGCCTACGTTAAGGGTATTCGTGGCTTTGATTATGAGAGGGCTTACGAGGGTATGCGGAAGAATGCCTTCGAGTCGCCCGCTTCGTTCGAGGATTACAAGAACGGGATGGGGCGTAGGGCGCTCTCTTCATATCTGAAGTATGGCTATATCCCATTAGAGGACGGGGTGAAGGAGGCGTTCCACCAGGACGAGCAGACCTCACGCACCCTGGAATATGCCTTCGACGACTTCGCTGTGGCCCAGATGGCCAAGGCTCTGGGCAAGGATCAGGACTATGCCGAACTGATGCGCCGCTCTGAGAACTGGCGCAACGTCATCAATCCCGCGACGGGCTACTGCGACGGGCGCCATGCTCCCGGGCAGTTGTCACGGAAGAAGACGGACGGGGGCGCATTCGAGGGCAACACCGACTTCGTCCATCGCAAGCCGTTTATCACTGAGGGGGCCGCTTGCCACTATACCTGGTATGTGCCACAGAATGTCGATGGACTGGTGGAGATGCTCGGCGGCAAGGATCGGTTTGAGGCCAGACTCGACTCTATGTTTACCGAGGGCCGCTACTGGCACGGCAATGAGCCCTGCCATCAGATAGCCTATCTTTATGACTTCATCGGCGAGCGGGGAAAGACGGCACAGCGGGTGGCCCATATCCTCGACACGGAATACAATGACACGCCGGGCGGCCTGTCGGGCAATGATGACGCCGGACAGATGTCGGCCTGGTATATCTTCTCGTCGATGGGCTTCTATCCCGTCTGTCCTGCCACCGACCGCTATATGCTGTCGGCACCGCGCTTCCAGCGGGTGACGCTGAATCTGGAGAACGGTCGCCGATTCACGATCACGCCGACTTCCCTGCCTGCTGACCGCCACTATATCACCCACGGTGAGATAGTGGCCGGCAATTAGACAGGTGGTTTACTTGAATATCAAGGTCGTCAATCGCTCAGTGGCAAACAGTTCGTTTGCCACTTTCTTTATGTCCTCGCCTGTTACCTTGTCGATGTTGCTGAACAGGCTGTTGATGTCTTTCTCCCAGCCGTAGTGCAGGAAACTGCGGCCGAAGTCGAGGGCAAACTGTTCGCGGTTGTCGCAGGCGATGGCTATCTGGCCCTTCAGTTGCTGCTTGGCGGCTTTCAGTTGTCTGTCGCAGAGGGGCTTCTCCATCACCCGGTCCAGTTCGTGGCGCACCAGTCGGAGGCATTTGTTGACATCGTGGGAGTCGCATCCGAAGTAGATGCTCCAGAGGCCTGTATCACTGTAACTCACCATGGTGCTCTCCACCGTGTAGACCAGTCCGTGACGCTCTCGCAGCGTAAGGTTCAGACGGGCATTCATCCCCGGGCCGCCCAGTATATTATTAATAAGGTAGAGCGGTATGCGTAGCGGGTGGTGGATGTCGTAGGCCCGGGTGCCGAGCATCACGTGCGACTGATGGACGCCGATGGTTCTCTCGATGCGGGGGGGCGGGGGCGCGGATTGATACGGGGGTACGAGGGTGCGGGGGGGCGGGGGTGCGAGATTAGATTCAGCGCTGGAACTATCCTCGCGCCCCTGCTCCCCCGCGCCTTCGCTCCCCCGAAAAAGTGCGCTCCCCCGCTCCCACGTGCCTTCGTTCCCCCGAAAAAGTGCGCTCCCCTGCTCCCTCGCACCTTCGCTCCCCCGAAATAGCGCTTCCACGCTCTTGCAGAGTTTTGCGAAGTCTACGTCGCCGTAAGCGAAGAAGATGGCGTTCTCCGGGCGGTAGTTTCTCCTGACGAAGCGCAGGGCGTCGGCTGTCGTGTATCGGCGGAGTTGCTCTGCCTGTCCGAGGATGTTGTGCCCTAAGGGATGACCCTCGAAGATGATATTCTCAAACTCGTCGTAGATAAGTTCTGCGGGCGAGTCGTTGTAACTCTCTATCTCGTCGCAGATGACCTCCACTTCCTTGTCGATTTCGTGCTGCGGGTACTGACTGTGGAAGACGATGTCTGTCATCAGGTCGACGGCCTTGGCGAAGTGCGCCTTCTGGATGGCGGCATAGTAGGTCGTGTCCTCCTTGTTGGTGAAGGCGTTCAGGTCGCCGCCCAGTCGCTCCAGATAGTTGATGATCTGCAGGGCGTTACGCCGTTTTGTCCCCTTGAAGGTCATGTGCTCGCAGAAGTGGGCCAGCCCTTCTTCGCCTGGCTGTTCGTGGCGGGTGCCTGCTGCTATCTGATAGCCGCAGTAGACCACCTGCGAAGTCGACGGCAGGTGGATGATGCGCAGTCCATTTCCGAGTGTGTGGGTGTTATATTTCGTCATTTTGGCGCAAAAATACAAAATAATTATGAATTATGCATTATGAATTATGCATTTTTTTGTATCTTTGCAGCCAAAACACAAGTTATATGCGAAAAGTAATAGGAATAGGCGAGACAGTACTCGACATCATCTTTAAGGGCAACCAGCCCATCCAGGCTGTCCCGGGCGGTTCGGCTTATAATGCGCTCATCACGCTGGGGCGTTGTGGCGTATCGGCCATGTTTATCGGCGAGGCCGGCAACGATCGTATCGGCGCGACGGTGCGGCAGTATCTGGTGGACAATGGCGTCGATGCCTCCAATCTCAATGTGTTCCCCAACTCCAAGTCGCCCATCTCCCTGGCCTTTCTGAATGACAGCAACAATGCCGACTACATGTTCTATAAGGACCATCCCCACGACCAGATAGACTTTGTCAATCCCGACATCTCCCCGGATGACATCATCCTCTTCGGCTCATTCTTCGCTGTCAACCCGGTGGTGCGGCCTCAGGTGATGGGGTTCCTCGACTATGCCCGTAGTCGCGGGGCCATTATCTATTACGATGTCAACTACCGTTCTTCCCACCGTCACGAGGTGATGAAGGTGACGCCTAACATCCTGGAGAACTTTGAGTTCGCGGATATCGTGCGCGGCTCGGATGAGGACTTCGAGGTGATGTTCAAGAAGAAGGATGCCGATGCGGTCTACCGTTCCGAAATCTCCTTCTACACCCGCAACTTCATTTACACCCGGGGGCAGGAGCCTGTGGAGTTGAGGGGACAGGGCGGGCTGTCCAAGCAGTATCCTGTGCTGCCGACTGAGACGGTAAGCACTATCGGTGCCGGTGATAACTTCAATGCCGGCTTCGTCTATGGCCTGATCAAATACGGCATCACGCGCAGTATGATAGAGGCCGGCCTGAGCGAGGAGCAGTGGGATTGCCTCATCGCGTGTGCCCAGCAGTTCTCTGCCAATGTCTGCCAGAGCATCAGCAACAGCGTTGACCAGTCGTTTGCCGATGAGAAGAAACGTGAGTTGGAAGCCTGTCTGAAGGAAATGGGAACGAACAGTTAATAAATATGATTATGATTAGTGATACTATTAAGTACATCGGTGTCGACGACCTCGACATCGACTTGTTTGAGAGTCAGTATGTGGTGCCTGAGGGCATGAGTTATAATTCCTATCTCATCGACGATGAGAAGATTGCGGTGCTGGATACTGCCGACCGGCGCAAGGGCGAAGAGTGGAAGGCCAACCTGCAGGCTGCGCTTAACGGCCGTCAGCCCGACTATCTGGTGGCTCACCACATGGAGCCCGACCACGCCGCACTCATTGCTTGGATGCTGGAGACCTATCCCGGACTGCAACTCGTATGCAGTGCCGCTGCCGTGAAGATGCTGCCCAACTTCTTCGAGGGCTTCAACTTCGAGGGGCGCGTCATCACCGTCAAGGAGGGCGACACGCTCAGTCTCGGCCAGCACACGCTGCAGTTCATCGCTGCGCCGATGGTGCACTGGCCGGAGGTGATGATGAGTTACGACAGCCTGGACAAGGTGGTATTCTCTGCCGATGGATTCGGCAAGTTCGGTGCGCTGGTGAATGAGACCGACGACTGGGCCTGTGAGGCTCGCCGCTACTACTTTAATATCTGCGGAAAGTATGGCGCACAGGTGCAAGCCGTGATGAAGAAACTCTCCGGGCTCGACGTCGAGGCCATCTGTCCGCTGCACGGTCCTGTGCTCAAAGGCGAGCCGCTGGCTGCTGCCATCAGGCTGTATGACACGTGGAGCAAATACGAGCCTGAGAGTGAGGGTGTGCTGATTGCCTATGCCAGTATTCACGGCGGAACGGCTGCCGCTGCCGAACGTATGGCAGAGATACTGCGCCAGAAGGGTGCCGCCAAGGTTGTTGTCAGCGACCTGAGCCGCGACGATATGGCCGAGGTCATCGAGGACGCCTTCCGTTATCCCACTATCGTCGTGGCTGCATCGAGTTACGACGCTGGCGTGTTCCCCGTCATGCACGACTTCCTCTACCACCTGCAGATCAAGAACTATCAGAAGCGTCGCTTCGGTATCATCGAGAACGGCAGTTGGGCACCGACGGCTGGCAAGACGATGCGCGGGATGATTGAAGCCCTGAAGGACTGCGAGATTGTAGAGCCGATGGTCACCATCCGCTCCCGCATGAAGGCAGCCGACGAGCCGCTGCTGGAGCAGTTGGCCGACAGCCTTCTGGCATAATAAGGGGTTCTTTTGTTAGCACATCGCGATGTGCTAACAAAAGAACCGTCACCCAGTTATACATTCCTCTATTTCTTCGATGGAATCGGCCGTTTTGATGAACTGGCGCCAGTCGCCGCGTATCATCCCCTTGGCCTGCAGGTCATCGAGCATGGCGATGAGCGAGTCCCAGAATCCCTTCATATTATAGAGGATGACCCTCTTCGTGTGATACCCTATCGTTGCTGAGGCTGCGATGGTGAAAATCTCATCGAGCGTGCCGATGCCGCCAGGCAGGGCGATAAAGACGTCGCTCTGGTCCATCATCAGTTGCTTGCGGTCGCTCAGGTTGTCGCATGGGATCTCCACGTCCACGTAGTCGCTCCTCCGTCCGCTCTTCTCTACCAGCATGGGTATCACGCCGATGGTTAGCCCTCCGGCGGTCTTGGCTGCTTTAGCCACGCACTCCATCAGCCCTTGATTCACACCGCCATACACGATGGAATGGCCTTTTTTTGCTGCCCACAGGCCCAGTTCTTCCGTCAGAGTGAAGAAGTCCGGGTCAATCTGCTGATTCGCAGAACAAAAGATACATATCTTCATAAATCCCTATTATTTGCGAGTGTCCTCGCCTTATTTATTTATTGTAAACTCAAATGCCAGGCCGCCGGAGTCGGGCGTGCTGACCGTAATGTTGCCCCCATGCAGCAATACCGCGTTCTTGACGATGGCGAGGCCGAGTCCCGTTCCGCCCATTTCGCGGCTGCGGCCCTTGTCGATGCGGTAGAAGCGCTCAAAGATGCGGGGCAGGTGTTTTGCAGGGATGCCGATGCCGTTGTCCTTGAAGGTGAAGCGCCATGCGTCGGGCTGCTGTTCGGCAGCGACTTCGACGGTGGTTCCCTGTCCTGCATAGTTGATGGCATTATCCACCAGGTTGCGGAAGATGCTGTAGATCAGTGAGTAATTGCCCTGGATGATGATGCCCTGAGGCAGATAGTTGTGGAGTGCCATCTGGCGGTCCTTCAAGGCAATGGCCGTCTCCTGCATGATGTCGGCAAAGAGGACGGAGACATCCACCCGTTCCATCGTAATCATGCTCTTGGCATAATCCATACGGTTGAGGGTCGAGATGTCCTGGAGCAATGTCGTCAGGCGGCGTGCTTGTGCGTTGGTACGGACGATGAACTGGTTCTTCACCTCGTCCGTCATCTGCGGGCTGTCCAGAATGGTGTCTGTGTAGCCGAGGATGCTGGCCACGGGCGTCTTCAGTTCGTGGGCGATGTTCTGCGTCAGTTCGCGGCGCATGCGGTTCTCCTTCTCAGCCTGTTCGCGGCTGATGCGCTCGTCCATTCGTTTGGCGTAGCGGAACAGCAGGAAACCTAATCCCGCCATCACGACGAGCGAGAAGAGTAGCAGATGCCAGTCGCTGACCTCGTCGAAGGGCATCAGGTGCTTTCGGTCGTAGTCCTCGAACAGGATGAACACGACGGCGTAGGCCAGGAAGATGGCCATTACGCTCAGCCACATCTTTCGTCCTTCAGATAGTTTCTTCTTCATCGTCGGCAACCAGTCATTTACTTTTCCCTTCAAACGTGTAGCCATACCCCGTGCGGGAGACCAGGCAGGCGGCATAGCGGTCCAGTTTCTTTCGCAGTCGCGTGATATTCACGTCCACCGTCCGCTCGGTGACGATGACATCCTGCGGCCAAACGCTGTCGAGCAACTGTTGTCGTGAGAACACCTGCCCGCGATGGCTGAGCAGCAGATGCAGCAGGTCGTACTCCGTTCGGGTGAGGGCTATCGGCTCGCCATCAATACAGGCTGTCTTGTTGGCGGCATTGATGGCGAGTCCCTCGAACCGCAAGTCGCCCTCCTTTGGCAAGGCGTCAGTGGTGATGCTCCTGCTCAGCACCGCCTTCACACGGGCCATCACCTCGCGCACGGAGAATGGTTTGGTCACGTAGTCGTCGGCACCGAGTGAGAATCCCTGTAGCGTATCGTCCTCCGTGTCTTTCGCCGTCAGGAAAATAATAGGTAGGTGGCGGGTCTGTTCTTCTTCCTTCAGCCGTCTCGCCAGTTCAAAGCCCGACATCCCTGGCATCATCACGTCGAGCAGCAGGAGATCGGATCCCGCTATTAGTTGCAGCGCCTCTTCTGCTGAGTATGCCGCCTCCGCCTGATACCCTGCTGCACGGAGGTTGAACAGCAGAATGTCACACAAGTCGCGCTCGTCGTCAATGACTAATATCCGTTTTTGTTCCATAATCGGTTGCAAAGATACTAAATTCCTCGGAGATAACCAAGGCCTGCTCATTACGATATGGTTACAATCCCGTCTGTGAGTCAGGGGGCCTACGCTGAGGAATTCGGCGGTGGGCTCCCAGAAACACTATATCTGCCGAGAGTTCTGCTTCTTTTATTTCCGCTTTTGTCGTGTAACCACGAACGACAGGAGCATGGACAGGACGAGCACACCGAAGATGAAGGCCAGGCTGACGGGCGTGGGCACCTCAATGTGGGGCATGTTGAGATGGAGGCCCAATAGCGAGCCGAGTTCATTGATATATTCGTTCATCGCCAATAGCATTTTTATGCCTACGAAGATGAGGATGATGCCGAGGCCGTATTTCAGATAGGTGAAATACTGGGCGATGGCAGCCAAAGCAAAGTAGAGCGCGCGAAGGCCCAGGATGGCGAAGATGTTGGAGGTGAGTACGATGAACGGGTCGCGGCTGACTGAGAACACGGCTGGAATGCTGTCTACGGCAAAGGCCACATCGGTGGTCTCGATGACCAGCAGAGCGACAAAGAGCGGAGTGGCCATGCGTCGTCCGTTCTCTACGATGAAGAATCGGTCGCCATGCATCCTTTCTGTCACAGGATAAACCCGTCGGAACCAGCGCACAATGATGTTCTGAGACGGGTCACTCTGCTCGTTGTCGTCGTGCGTAAACATCTTGCCGCCCGTATAGAGTAGGAATAGTCCGAAGAGTCCCAGCACCCACTCGAAGCGCTCTACCATCGCTGCACCGGCAAAGATGAAAATGCTGCGAAGCACCAAGGCCCCGAAGATGCCCCAGAAGAGCACCTCGTGCTGATACTTGCGCTCGATGCCGAAGAACGAGAATAGCATGAGAAACACAAACAGGTTGTCCATCGACAGCGACTTCTCTATCAGGTAGCCTGCCAAAAACTCCAAGGCCATCTCGTGAGAGTCGCCGGGATAAAAGAAATAGATACCTGCGCAGAACACCAATGAGATGCCTATCCACACGGCAGTCATCTTGAGTGCTTCGCCGACTTTCACCTCATGCTGTCCTTTCTTGCCGAACATCTTCAGGTCGGCCACCAGCATGAGCAATACTAACACATAGAAAACAATCCAGGCCCAAAGGGGCAATATTATCAAATTCATGGGCGCAAAATTACAAATAAGAAGCGATAACGACAGTGATGCTATGATTACAATTGTGTTACATTTCTCAAAGACAGATTATTGTTTCGGAACGTTCATCATACTCTGCTGTGCAATGGTCAGCAGGATGTCGCCGCGGTGGAAAGCATCAGTCCCTGTGAGGCCACCGGCTCGATGTCGCGCCGCTTAGTG
>CAMVJQ010000036.1 GCA_947167845.1 uncultured Prevotella sp.
TCAACAGCATCGACATCATGGACGAGAACCCGCTGCCGCTGCTCTACCAGAGCGGATACCTCACGCTGAAGAGTTACGACAAGCGCTTCGACACCTATCTCTTAGGCTTCCCGAACAGGGAAGTGGAACAGGGCTTCTACAGATATCTGCTGCCTTTCTATACCCCCAAGCCGCAAGACAAAGGGCGCTTCGCCATCGGGCAGTTTGTCAGAGACATCGAGCAGGGCAATGCCGAGAGTTTCATGCAGCGACTGGAAGACTTCTTCGCCACAGGCGACTATCAGGTGACGGGCAATGCGGAGAAGTATTTCCAAAACACGCTCTTCGTGTTCTTCCGCCTGATGGGACTGTATGTCGAGGTTGAGTACCGCACTGCCAACGGGCGCATAGACATCCTGATACAGACGCCCCAATTCGTCTACATCCTGGAACTGAAGATCAACAAGACTGCCAAAGAGGCTTTGCAACAGATAGAGGAAAAGGGCTATGCGCGGCCTTTCGCGAATGACAGTCGCAGGATATTCAGAATCGGCATCAATTTCTCAACGGAGACGAAACACATCGACGACTGGATGATAGCCGGTGACTGCCCATAACTGGTATTTTTATGGCTTACCAGGATTTTTATCCGCAAACGCTTCTGTAAGTCGAAAATTTGCAGTACCTTTGCACTCAATATGGTACTGAACTACATTTGGGTGGCCTTTTTCATCATCGCCTTCGTGATAGCACTGGTGAAACTGGTATTCTGGGGCGACTTCGAAGTCTTCCCCGCTATGATTGACTCGACATTCTCGTCGTCGAAGACTGCGTTTGAGATTTCACTGGGCCTGACGGGCGTGCTCTCGCTCTGGCTCGGCATCATGAAGATAGGCGAGAAGGGCGGCGTGGTGAACGTGCTGGCCCGCGTGCTCAGCCCCGTGTTCACAAAACTGTTTCCCGACATTCCGAAGGGGCACCCCGTGACGGGCTCCATCTTCATGAACATCGCGGCCAACATGCTCGGCCTCGACAATGCGGCCACGCCGCTGGGCCTGAAGGCGATGGAGCAACTGCAGGAACTGAACACCAAGAAGGACACGGCGACGAACCCGATGATCATGTTCCTCGTGCTCAACACGAGCGGACTGACGCTGATACCGATCTCCATCATGGTGTATCGCGCCCAGATGGGGGCGGCACAGCCGACTGACATCTTCATCCCGATACTGCTGGCCACGTTCTTCTCGACGCTGGCGGGCATCGTCGTCACGAGCCTCTATCAGAAGATCAACCTGCTGAACCGCACCATCCTGCTGACGATAGGCGGCGCGGCACTGGTGGTGGCTACCATCATCTGGGGCTTCGGGCAGTTGGACTCCGAGGCGATGAACAAGATGAGCACGAGCGTGGCCAACATCCTGCTGATGCTCATCATCATCTGTTTCATCCTGGCGGGGGTAAGGAAGAAGGTGAACGTCTACGATGCCTTCATCGAAGGCGCGAAGGACGGCTTCACGACAGCCGTGCGCATCATCCCCTATCTGGTGGCAATCCTCGTTGGAATCGGCGTTTTTCGCGCCAGCGGGGCGATGGATATGCTCATCGACGGCATCAAGTACGGCGTGGAGGCCTGCGGGGCGAACGCCGACTTCGTGGGTGCGCTGCCGACGGCTCTGATGAAGCCGCTCTCGGGCAGCGGCGCACGCGGCATGATGGTGGACGCGATGACGACCTACGGGGCCGACTCGTTCATCGGACGTCTGAGTTGCATCTTCCAGGGTTCTACGGATACCACCTTCTACATCTTGGCCGTCTACTTCGGCAGTGTGGGCATCGTGAAGACGCGCCATGCCGTCGCCTGCGGACTGCTGGCCGACCTGGCTGGTATCATCGCGGCGATAGCCATCGCATATATGTTCTTTGGATAAAAGAAAGGTAAAAAGGTAGAAAGGTAAAAAGGTAATGGGTAAACTTCAGGCTATTGCAAAGGATACGGCCATCTACGGGCTGTCGAGCATCATAGGCAGGTTTCTGAACTATCTGCTGATGCCACTCTACACGGCGCAACTGTCGGCCGCCTCAGGCGGCTATGGCGTCATCACGAATATGTATGCCTACGTGGCACTGATACTGGTGATCCTGACCTTCGGTATGGAGACCACCTACTTCCGCTTCACCAACAAGACGCATACTGACTCGCAGACCGTCTACTCCACCACGCTCATTGCTGTGGGCACGGTGTCGGCCCTGTTCGCAGCCCTCGTCATCCTCTTCATCTCGCCGATAAGCAGCGTCATGGGCTACGGCGACCATCCCCAGTGGGTATTGGTGATGGCCGTGACGGTGGCCATCGACGCCTTCCTGTGCATCCCCTTCGCCCATCTGCGGCAGCAGAAGAAGGCTATCAAGTTTGCCGCACTGAAACTGCTGAACATTGTGGTGAGCATCCTGCTCAACGTCGTCTACTTCGCCTGGATGGACGGCAAGGACGTGGGCTACGCCTTCTATATCAATCTGGTCTGCACCGTGATGCTGGCTCTCTGCCTCATCACAGAGTACACAGGCTTCCGCTGGCGATTCGACGCCCGACTGATGCGCACGATGCTCAGTTACTCGTGGCCCATCCTCGTGCTTGGCATCGCGGGCATCCTGAACCAAACGGCCGACAAGATGCTCTTCCCCTATTTCTACGAGGGCAGCGACATGCTGGAGCAACTGGGCATCTACGGTGCCTGCTCGAAGATAGCGATGATCATGGCCATGATCACCCAGGCCTTCCGCTTCGCCTACGAGCCCATCGTCTTCGCCGGCGTGAAGGACAAGGGGCAGCACGAGATGTACGAGCAGGCAATGAAGTACTTCATCATCTTCACCCTGCTGGCCTTCCTGATGGTGGTGGGCTATCTCGACATCCTGAAATACATCCTCAGGAGACCAGAGTACTGGGTGGGGCTGAAGGTGGTGCCTATCGTCATGGCGGCAGAGATCATGATGGGCGTCTACTTCAACCTGTCGTTCTGGTATAAACTCATCGACAAGACCATCTGGGGCGCCTGGTTCTCAGGGCTCGGCTGTGCGGTGCTGCTGGCGGTGAATATCCTCTTCGTGCCCAAGTACGGCTACATGGCCTGTGCCTGGGGCGGCTTCGCAGGCTACGGCGTGGCGATGGTCGCCTCGTATGGCGTGGGACAGAAATACTATCCCCTGGCCTATCCCCTGAAGGACATCGGCCTCTACCTGCTGCTGGCCGTCGGGGCCTACGTCGCCATGCACTACACACACGCCTTGGGCCTGTGGCCCTCACTGGCCGTGAACACGCTGCTCATCCTGCTGTTCCTGGCCGTCATCATACGCCGCGACCTGCCGCTGAGCAGCCTACCAGTTATTGGAAAAAAATTCAAAAAGATATCCCCTCAAACTAATGAGGCTTCTCTCGACTCCCCTCCTCCTGGGAGGAGGGGCCAGGGGTGGAGGAGACAAATACGGTCGTGGCCTATTTAATATCGGATATGACATTTCTTGATTCACCCCACCCCAACCCCTCCCCTTATAGGGGCGGGGAATATATGCTAATCAACACCCTCCGCAAAAGGAGGAACGACAACACCCTCCGCAAAAGGAGGAACGACAACACCCTCCGCAAAAGGAGGCTTCTCTCGACTCCCCTCCTCCTGGGAGGAGGGGCCAGGGGTGGAGGAGACAAATACGGTCGTGGCCTATTTAATATCGGATATGACATTTCTTGATTCACCCCACCCCAACCCCTCCCCTTATAGGGGCGGGGAATATGTGCTAATCAACACCCTCCGCAAAAGGAGGAGCGACAACACCCTCCGCAAAAGGAGGAACGACAACACCCTCCGGCAAAGGAGGAACGACAACACCCTCCGCAAAAGGAGGCTTCTCTCGACTCCCCTCCTCCTGGGAGGAGGGGCCAGGGGTGGAGGAGATAAAACAACGTCCCAACCTATTACAAGACATGAAATATAAATCAGCAGAATCAAATCCATCCCCCCAAACCCAGAACCGTCGGGATCTGCGGAACAACAGCACCCCGGCAGAATCCGCTCTATGGAGATGCCTGAAAGGCAACCAGGCCGGCGGTTATAAATTTCGCAGACAACACGGCATAGGACCGTATATCTTGGATTTCTATTGCCCCATGCTAAGACTGGGAATAGAGTTGGATGGTTCCGTGCATGAAGCACCAATGGCTGACGTAAAGGATGAAATCAGAAAAAGATTCCTGAACGAACAGGGGATCACTGTCTTGAGATTTAAGAATGAGGTAGTATGGAAGAATCCGCATGGGATCGTGGATGAGATTATAAGGTTTGGAAAGGATTGGGGAAAGCGGAATAAGAGGTTGTGACCGTGTTTTTCTCCTCCACCCCTAACCCCTCCTCCCAGGAGGAGGGGAGTCATGAGAGGACACCTCCTCCCAGGAGAAGGGGAGCTGTTGATGGCTCCCAGGAGGAGGGAAGCTGGCAAATAATTAAATTAAAACTCAAAAGATATGAAAAAACTTCTTTTAACGCTCGTGAGCCTGACGGCGCTCACAGTTCAGGCCGATGAAGGCATGTGGACACTCTACAACCTGCCAAACGCGGTCTATGAGACGATGAAGCAAGAGAACTACGAACTGCCCTACGGCGCACTGTACGAAGGCGACGACGCCATCAAGAACTGCGTGGTCAACTTCGGCGGGTTCTGCTCCGGCGTGGTCGTCTCGCCCGACGGTCTCGTGTTCACCAATCACCACTGCGGCTTCGAGGCCATCAGAAGCCACTCCACCGTGGAGCACGACTATATGCTCAACGGCTTCGTGTCGAACAGTTACGAGGAGGAACTGCCCAACAAGAACCTCTTCGTCAGTTTCATGATTGAGCAGAAGGACATCACGCCCCGCCTCGACTCGCTGGGCGTCAACCAGATGTCGAACGACAAAAAGTACCATTTCATCGACTCGCTGGAGAACGTGATGCAGAAGGACATCAGGAAGCAGGACTCTACGCTGCGCGTGGAGATACTCCCCTTCTACGAGGGCAACAAGTACTATCTGACCACCTACCGCGACTATCACGACGTGCGCCTGGTGTTCGCCCTGCCCAAGTCGATGGGCAAGTTCGGCGGCGAGACCGACAACTGGATGTGGCCGCGCCAGACGTGCGACTTCAGCGTGTTCCGCATCTATGTCGATCCCAAGACAGGAGGCCCGGCCAAGTATTCGAAGGACAACGTGCCGATGAAACCGAAGAAATGGGCGCCCGTATCGCTGCAGGGCTACGTGCCGGGCTCGTTCTCGATGACCATCGGCTATCCCGGCAGCACCAGCCGCTACCTGTCGTCATACGGCATCCGCGAGCGCCGCGACGCCCGTAACACGCCGATGTATCAGACCCGCGAGGTGAAGCAGGCGATCATGCTCCGCCACATGCGGGCTTCGGAGGCCGTGCGCATCAAGTACGACTCGAAATACGCCCAGAGTTCGAACTACTGGAAGAACTCCATCGGCATGAACAAGTGCATCGACTCCATCGGCCTCATCCGGCAGAAGGCCGCCTTCGAACAGAAGATACGCCAGTGGCAGGACTCCACGGGCTATCTGAAGGGCAAACTCGACTTCGACCTGCTCGACCGTCTCTACCAGAAGCGCTTCGCCGCCATGCGGGCGCTGACCTTCTATAACGAGACCTTCGGGCGCCGCAACACCGACGAACTGACCCGTCGCGCCCTGAGGGTGCAGAACGGCGTCATCGTGAATGGCGACCCCAAGAAGCCCAAGAAGCAGTACATCGAGTTCAAGGACAACAGCGACACCTGGGACTACGACACCGACCGCGAGATACTCGCCGCCCTGCTGAAGCACTACCGCGAAAAAGTGGAAATCAAGTACCAGCCCGACTTCTACAACGTCATCGACCACGACTTCAAGGGCGACTACCAGAAGTTCGTGGACTACCTCTACAAGAAGTCGAAGTTGATGCAGAGCGACAAGAAGATCTACGTCAACAAGAAGAACTACCACAAGGATCCGGGCGTGATGTATGGCGAGAGCCTCATCTCCGTCCAGGCCGAATGGACGGCAGAACTCAATGCCACCTACGACAGCATCACTGAGCAGGAGCGCTACCTCTGCGCCGCCAAACTGCGGATGGAGGAAGACCTGCCCAACTACTCGGACGCCAACTTCACCATGCGCCTCTCTTACGGCCAGGTGGGCGAATACCTGCTGGGCGGCAAGCCCTCCGGCTATTATACTGAGGCCAGCAGCATCGTCAGGAAGATGGAACAGGGCGAACGGGGCGTCATCGACTATGAGGCAGAGCCCATCATGAAGGAACTGCTCTCGAAACAGGACTTCGGCAAGTACACCGACAAGACCACCGGCAAACTGCACCTCTGCTTCCTGTCGAACAACGACATCACGGGCGGCAACTCCGGCTCGCCGATGTTCAACGGCAAGGGCGAACTCATCGGCCTCGCCTTCGACGGCAACTGGGACTCGCTGTCGAGCGACATCTTCTTCGACTCACAACTGGCCCGCTGCATCGGAGTCGACATCCGCTACGTGCTCTATATGATGGAGAGTTGGGGAAAGGCTGACAGGCTGCTGAAGGAAATCAGCGCCAAGTAATTTCGGGGGCGCGGGGGCGCGGAAGTGCGGGGGTGCGAGATTAGATACAGCGCAAACTATTCTCGCGCCCCCGCGCCTTCGTATTCTCGTGCCCCCGAAACGCCTGTTATAAAAGGTGTTTGGGCATCAGTTCCTGCGCCCGCTGGAAGTCCTCCGGCGTGTCCAGTTCGTAGGAGAAATAGTCCGTGGTGTCCACCACCTTAAAGGTGTGTCCCTGCGGAATGAGGCGTTCGAAGGCCCGTTCGTAGAAGATGTCGACGAGTCCCTCACGGAGAATCATCTGATCCAGTTCACGGAAGAGTGCCTCGCTGTAGGCTGCCGTGATGCGCTCGATGCCCACCGACTCGCCCATCGCCTCCTCAGGGCGGCAGGTCTTGCTGATCTCCGTGATACGGCCATCGGCATCCACCACCACCTTCATCTCTTCCTCACCCAGTTCATGGCGATTGACAGCCAATGCCGACTCCGGCTCACTGGCAATACGCGCCACGGCGGCGGGGTCGCAGAGGATGTCGCTGTCCATCAGCAGGAAGTCGCGCCCGCGCACTGCCTGTCCGGCCATCCAGAGGGAATAGATATTGTTGTTGTGCGCGTAGTCGGCATTGTCGAGGAAGGTGAATTTAGAGGAGAGAGGCGAGAGGAGAGAGGAGAGCGCGTCGCGGATCATACTGGCACGATAGCCAGTGACGACGACAAACTCGCTGACACCCGCCCCGCGCATGGCATCGACGGTGCGCTCAAGCAGCGTGCGCCCGCCAACCTCAAGCAGGCACTTGGGCTTGGTGTCGGTAAGGGGGCGAAGGCGCTTGGCCATGCCCGCAGCAAGAATAACACCTATCATAAACTACTTCTCCCTATACACCTTAAGAATCGTGTCACAGACGGTCTGCGTCTGCTCCTTACGGCCCAGCGTGATGCGGACACACGACTCCAGGCCCTTGTCTGTCATAAACTTGATCTTATAGTCCTGGAGGGCCAAAGCCTTCTGCAGACTGTCCTTAATCTCCACGGGGTATTTGATCAGGATGAAATTGGCTACCGACTTGTAGACCTTGAAGCCCGGCAGACCGCCCAGTTCCTTCTTATAGAGTTGGCGCCCCCACTCCATCTCATCGGCCACACGGCGATAGTGCTCGTCGCTGTCGAGTGCAGCCAGTGCCACTGCCTCGGAGAAGCGGTTATAGCCCAGATACTTGTTGACATAACTCAGGAACTGCTCGTGCCCCTTGCCGATGAAGCCATAGCCGCAGCGCAAGCCTGGCAGCCCGTAGAACTTAGACAGGGTACGGGAGATGATGAGGTTGTCATACCGATTGACCAGCGGGGCGATATAGGCCGTGTCTGTGGTAATAAAACTGGCATAGGCCTCATCAATGAGTACCATCGTGTCTGATGGGATATTCTCCATGATACGGCCTATCTCCTCTGGCGTCAGGCCATTGCCCGTGGGGTTATTAGGCGATGCCAGCAGGAGCATACGAGGATGGATGCGGTTGGCGTGGGCTATCACCTCGTCGATATTATAGGCAAAGGTGTCCTCCTGCTCGTGAAGGGGATACATCTCAAACGTGCCCCCGCACTCACTGGCCACACGGTTGTAATACCACCAGGAGAACTCCGGAATCAGTATCTTCTTATTGTCGCCAACCATCAGGAAGTAGTGGATGGCATTCTTCAGCATATCCTCACCGCCGTAGGTCAGCAGCACCTGACTCTCATCGATGCCATAGATCTCGCTGAGACGGACGGAGATAACGCTCTTCTTTCCCTGGTCGTAGATTCGGGTATAGAAACACAGAGTCTTTGGATCAAAGGTCTTGATAGCCTCAACCACCTTTGGGCTGGGCTCAAAATTAAACTCGTTTCTGTCAAGGTATTCCATATTGCTTTCGCTTGTTTATTCTTTTATTTTCATAAGGATGAGTCCGATGATAATCCAGACGATCTCCCTGACGCGGCAGATGATGCTCACAAAGAGTCCGAGGGCCGCCGACAGGCCCATGGCTGCTATGGAGATGACAAAGCCGCCCTCCTGAACGCCCAACTGCATCGGCAGGAAACCGATGAGATTGGCCAGCAGCGTGGTAAAGGAGAGAATCAGGATGGAGTGGAGAAAGGTCAGCGTCAATCCTGTCCACCCACCGCCACAGTCGATGCCGAAGAGCAGCAGCATGAACATGATCTCCATGCTCTGCACGATGCGTGAGAGATACTCCAGCAGCAGACTGCTGTAGAAAGCCCGCTTATCCTGCTGATGAAGGGCTGCTATCTGATGGTCGATATTGTGCAGAGCCTCCGAATGGCGCTCCAGAAAGCGGGTGCTCCATCCCTTCAGTCCAGGTATCTTGCCTATCAGGCGAATCACCTTGAACGTCAGTCCGTGGCGGTAGCCTTTCGAGAAGAGATAGAAGGCTATCAGGCAGAAGACGGTGATGATGGCCAGTACTACGGCTGTGGCCGACGTGAAGGGCAGGTCGCCGACGGCTGCCAGTGCCAGATAGAGGAAGACGGTGCTAAACCAGAGCCAGAAGTGGGCAAAGACATGCATCATCGCATAGAGGATGACCGACGAGGCGGCCCGCTGATTGCCGATATCCTTCGACAGTTCCACGATGCGGTAAGGCTCGCCGCCCAGGCCGCCTACCGGTGTGGCATAGTTCAGGGCATAGCCCGTGATAGTGAGCCGGAAGATGCGCCAGAAGAACCTGGAGGAGAGAGAAGAGAGGAGAGAGGAGTGAGGCGTGATTTCATCAGGTACATTCCCCCTGATGACGCACAGCCAGGCCAGGGCATTGAGCCCGTAGATGAAGAACCAGATGCCCAGGATGGGAATGAGCCAGTAGCCGGCCTTGCACAGATGATGCCACAACTCGATGAAACTGACGTCGAAGGTCAGCAGCATCACCACCACGGCTGCTACGCCGAGGAAGAAGAACAGGTTATTGACTTTCTGCTTGGTCCACTTCATAGGCTGTCAGATGGAGTCTGCTATGCGTCGGCTGAAGTTCTCGTGCCGACGATTGATATACATGGTGAGCAGCGACATCGCAATGATCTCAAACAGGAAATTCATGGCGGGGATGTCGAGCAGGCAGAACAGGAAGAAGAAGGCGGAGCGGAAATTGAAGGTCAGCAGTCCGTTCCACTTCATCAGAGCCAGCGACTGGCGATGGAACTCACTGCGCACCGCCTCCGGCATCATGTCGGCACTGCCGTATCGCTCGCGCAGGCGGCTCATCAGCCGCTGGAACTGCGGCGTTGACTTCTCCTGCTCGCGGGTATAGTCGACATACGACTTCTGAAACGCACGTTCATAGAAAGGCGCATCAGCCGGCATCTGCTCGTAAATCTTCTGCTGGCGGGCGGAGTTGTCAAGTTCACTGCCCTTCTCCCCCTTCAGGAAAAAGAGGTGTACCTGGATATAGTAGTCGGCCAGGCGCTGCTGTCCGCCCATGCCCAGGAAGCCCGAGATGACGGCCAGCACAAGGACCACCAGAGTGGCGATATAGGTATTCGCAGGCGTATCACTGATGCCAAGCCAAGAAAACTCCAATTCGTGGTGCTGATAGAATCGCCAGACCAAAGCCAAATAGATGGGGATGAACCACACAAAACCCGTGATGCCATCAAGGATACGGCCGACATGACTCTTCTTACCCGTCAGGCGGGCCAACTGACCGTCGACACAATCCAGGATGTCCCCAATCATCAGCAGACAGACGCCGATGAGATTCATCGTCAGGCCATAGGCACCTTCGTAATAGAAACTGCCACAGACGAAGAAGAAGCAACTGGCCACGCCAAACACCATCGACCAGACGGTGACGGTATTGGGATGAACATCGAAGCGCGCCAACAGGCGGGACAACTGGAAACAGAAAGGACGGATGACGTGGTAGTCAAGCCAATCCTCTGTCTCTACCGACTTCAGCGTCTGGAAATATCCTTGTTCGAAAGATTCTTTCATACCTTAATAATATTAGAACGTCACACGGAAGATGTAGCGTATGCCCCACTTCTCTGCCGAGGGCAGGTCGAGGTAGTTCAAGCGGCGCACATACTCCACATGGATAAGTTTGAAGATGTTATGGATGCCTACGACCAACTCCACGTATGGCTTTTGGCTATCCATGATATGGCAACCCACGGGGAAGTACATCAGTTTGTCGCTGCCCGCATTCTTGGCCAGGTAGGGGTTGTTCTTCGCCGTCAAGTCGCCCCACAGCACATTGACGCCGATATATTCACGCCATTTCAGTTTCTTGATCAGCGGCACGCGGTTGAAGAACTTGCCGTTCAGGTCCCACGAGAGCATCATGGAACCATAGCGGTCGTTGAGGAACTCCATGTTGTTGATCAGATTGAACATCTCCTCCTCGATGACAAACGACTGGTTGGCAATCGGATGGATCAGCAACATATAAGGCACCTGGTTCCACTGGATGCCTCCCTTCAGGAAGAGGTCGATCTTTCCCCAACTGTTCAGCCAGAAGCGCTTATAGATCTTGACTTCGGTCAGGTTGCTGGTATATTCGCCACCGAGGATATTCTTGAAGCCGAAGGTATGGCTGATGGTAAGCGACGGCTTGTCGTTGTTGATAGCGATACGCCGCTCCTTACTGTTAATATAGGTCTCGTCTGGTGCGTATGTCAGTTCGGCATGCAGTTCGGTGGTGCGCAGGAACTCGTTGTTGGGCTTCAGGTCCTCATAGTCGATACGCGGCTGGTTCAACCGCCTGAACGACATCATGCCACAGGCCTCATATTCCTCTGCCTTCAGGCCCAAGGTGTATTTCAGTCCGCTATAACTCTCATATTCGAACGAGAGTTTCTGGCGGTTGCAAATCGTCATCTTGTTAGTACCGGCCCATTTGAAGGCCACCAGGAAGTTGTCCTTGTCCGTAGGCAGATAGCGGTCGCTCGGTGAACTGATATCATAGGTGCTCTCCAACTTGAGCGTGCGCTTGGGATACTCCCACGGCATATAGAGTTTGTCGATAAAACTATAGGTCAGAGAACCGCTGTAATAGTGCTTGTGACTACCCCAGCCATAAGCATAATAGCCGGATGCGAAGAGGCGCTTATGAAGATTGGCCGTCGTCTGAAGACTCAGACGTGTGCGCCATCCGTCAATCCCATTGCGCGAGATGATGGTGTTTACCGGCGAGATGTCAAACTTGTTGGGGTCGCCCGTCTCAATGGAGTTCTCAATCAGCGCATTCAGTCCGAACATAAAATAGCGGAAGCCCTTCATGTTCTGGATATGCTGTATGAAACTGTTCATCGAGCCCTCACTCTTGGTGAGTTCCACCTGGCGGTACTGGTCCCAGAACGACTTGCCCCTCATACCGGCATCGGGCTCCCTGACCTCCGCACGCTTGCCCTTGAAGATGCGCTTCGGCAGTTCGTCGAAGGAATAGCCGGTATGACGCGTGGTCCGGATGACGATGGCCTTCTGGATGAACTTGGCAAACTCCAGTTCGGTGATCATATCGTCGCGGGTCAGCACCCAGTCGCCATTGTCCAACTGCTCAAACTCCTGCTCGATGCGGAGGTTCTCCACAAAGTTGACGGATGTCTGCTTGGGCAGGGTCAACTCACAACGGCGGACATGGTAGGTGGAATCCTTCAGGATATACAGGTCGCCCCTGAATCCGAAGTCCATCTGGTTGTTCGGCAGGAAGTGGAGGTGAATGCAACTGTCGCGCTCCACCTTCACCGTGTCTTGTATATAAAAACGGTAGAAGGCGATGGCATCCTTGCCTATGGGCGAGGTGAACGGATATTGCAGCAGACGTATCTGGTCATCGTACAAGTCGACATCCGTGAAGACATCCTTCAGCACCACATTGAGGATGTCGCCCGTCTGAAACAGGTCGTTGATGCCCGACGACTGCTGACCCTTGATGATGGTCTTCTTTGACTGCGGATTCTTCCGATAGGCTATCTCCGATACCGTCTCATCGATGCTGATAGGCAGAATCTTCTTGTTGTTATAGGGGCACGTCTCCACATGCTCCAGAAGCCAAGGTGTACTGGAGTAGGGCTTCTTTGCCAACTGACTGGGCGTCAGGTCATTGGCCGCCAGCGTCAGTTTCTCGTACTTGTCATAGCGATAAAAGTCGTGGTTGGCCAGATCCGTCAGTTTCTTGGCAGCGATGACTTTCTTCATCAGTTCCACCGCCGGATTGTTCTTCCTGCTGTACTTGCCCTTCTTGGCACTGACGGTCACCTCGGCCAACTGATGCTTATCGGGCTTCAGGACCATATCCATCTGGTTCTTGGTGCTGGCATTGATGGTCACCGTCACCGGCTGATAGCCAACGGCACTGAACGTAAGTTTCCACCCTAACTTCCGGACAATGGTATAGACGCCATTGAGATCAGAGACCACAGCGGTATTATGTCCCTTATACACCACACTGGCATAAGGGATATCCTCACCGGTCTCCGCATCCGTAACACGACCTGTTATCTGCTGCTGCGCACTCGATGGCAAGCAGAATAATAACAGGAGGAGTAACAAACAGATGTTACTGCGCCTTATCATTTAAACTGATAACCAGAGAACGTATACTCTGTGTAGCCCGCCTTCTCGTTCATCCGGAGCGACTTCAGTTCTGAGGTCTTGGTATCAATGGCCAGCACGAAAGACGAGAACAGCATCCGCTTGGCACTCTTCTTGTCTGCAGCCTTGGGGGTAATCGTCAACTGGAGGGTTGTTCCCTGCTTGTTCATGGTCAGATCAGTCAACTTTGACACGTCGACAGCACCTCCGGCGAGGATGCTCTCAAACACAGTCTGGAAAGAGGCGAACTGCACATTCTTCTTACTGCTTGTCGTGTGCTTCTTGCCTTTCACCGTCATGGTAAAGTCGCTGCCCTGCATCAGCAACTGGTCCTTTCCACCTTCGATGGTGATGCTCACCTCTGAGGGAGCCTTCATCAGCAGCGTGCCCTTGCTGACTACATCCTTGGCGATGGCATCTCTGTGGGTTGTCTTAACAACGGAGGCGGTGACTGTCTTCGCATTCTTGAACTTTACAACCGCTTTCTGGAAGTCAGACTGTGCAAAGCACAGTGACAACTGAAAAACAATAACTGATAATGTCAATAGTAGTCGTTTCATTTCTCTTCTCCTTTTTATTTTTTTACCTTTTTACCTTTTTATAATCTTTTCTATATAGTCCATACCCAAAATTTCAGAGCAAGTCTGAAGAGCCGTCATACTGACACCTTCCAGTCCGTGCAGCATCAGGCTCTGCCCTGTCAGCAACAGATTGGGAACGGGGGTACGGGGCGACAGCATTGTCACCACCAGGTTACTGCAGTCTCTCCTCACCCCATAGGCAGAGCCATCCGGCGTCAGTGTGTAGTCACGATAAGTCAGGGGCGTACTGGCGTACTGCTGCTCTATCATTCCACGAAGGCCGGGGATGACTGTCTCTGCCTGGGCGATACAGGCGTCGGCCCACTGCTGTTTCATCTGTTTATAGTCCTCTCCCCGATGGCCGACACAGGTATCGCTCCACTGTCGGCAGAGTTCCCATGGCATCGGAGTCAGCAGGTCTATCTGTCTGGCATCTCCACCGTCCTCCGGCACCCTGCAACTGACTAAGACGCCACCCGCCATCCTGCCTTCTTCGTGGAAGGTCCAGACATCCGGCTGGCGATAGACGAACTTGTTGTGATTGAAATACGGAAGTGAGTGAGGCTTCAGAATCAATGAGGCGGTAAACATACCGTAAGTATTCTCCAGCATATTGATGCGCCGACGGAAAATTCTTTTCAGTACGGCCGACTCCCGGACAAGGCTGAAGGTCTGTGCAGGATGGATGTCACTGACAAACAGGCTCCCCTCATACACCTCTCCATTCCGACAGCGGGCTGCGGCTATCTGGCCGTCCCGCTCCACCAGTTCCTCCACTTCAGCGTTGCAGACTATCTCCCCGCCAAAACGACGGATGTCATCGGCGAGAGAGCGCACTATGAGATTGCCGTCACCCTTCAGTCGCCAACTGCTCTGTATAAAACTGCTGTTACCGTGAGCAAAGGTGAACAGAGGAAGCGACTTGCGGCGCAACTCCATCTTCAGGGCAGAGCCGGAGAGCACATTTATCAGCAACGGGTCGCTGAAGGTAGAGGTCAGATAGTCATAGGCACTTGTGCCGAACAGTTGATAGGCATCATTGCTTCCGAAAGCCACATCATCCACTTGCTGCAGCATAGCCACATACTGATGCAAGGCATCGCGCTGCTGAGGGAATCGGTCAGAGAGAACATCCACAAAGCGGTCATAGCCTTCAGCATAGGCGAAAGTCTCCTGTCCGATTGTGATCCGGTCGAAGCCGTCGGCATCCAGACGCTGCCAGGGCAGACGCATCAGGCCCAACTGGGAAAAGATGCGATGAAGGCGCTGGCCTTCGCCGAGACCGCCGACATAATGGAGCCCGGTATCCAGAGCAAAGCCTTTCCGCCGATAACTCTGGATGCAGCCGCCCGGCTGCACCTGCCGCTCGAGCACCAGCACACGCCTGCCAGCCTGTGCCAGCAGATAAGCGCAGACGAGCCCGCCAAATCCGCTCCCTATGACGACCACATCGTATTTCATACGCTCTGCTTACGGTTCAGCCATCGGTAGACGGCGGGTTGCAGCACATAGGAAAGGATGACGGCCGAGAGCAGTCCTACCAGCGTCGAGAAGCCTACTGACCTGATGGCAGGATGCACAGCCAGAACCATACTGCTGACCGTGACGATGAGTGTGACGGCACTGAAGAAGATGGCCGTCTTGTGATAAGCGAGTTTGCGGCCGTCACCGTCGGTCAGGCCGTTCATCACGAAGATACTGTAGTCGACACCGATACCAAAGATGAAGGTAGAGATGATGATGTTGATAAGGTTGAACCGCATATCAAACAGCACCATGGCGCCAAGCACAATCATCCAACTGAGCAGGATGGGCATGAAGCCGAGCAGTGTGTGCTTGACATTGAAGTGGAAACTGACGAGGAGCACCAAGAACACGAACAGCATCGATATCCACTGCAGCACGTTGAAGTCCTCACTCATCTGAATCAGTGTGCCCGTCGTGTAATAATAGGTGTCGAGCACCAGCAGACTGGGCTCCTTTGCGATGGCATCACAGATGCGGATGTAGTCGCTCTCACTACTCCTGACAGAGTCGTTGGTGCAACGGACAGAGGCGAAGCAGAGGTAATCGCCATTGTAACTCTGCTCCATCAGCGTCGACTGATAACCTGCCGGTATCAAGTCGGCCGCATAGAGGGAGTCGGGTTCGTAGTCCGCCCTCGCGGCCTCGAAGAAAGTCTCAAAGGCCTCTGGGCGAAGACCTGCCTGCGGAGCCGTCTCCTCAATCAGGCGGCGCACCGTCGACAGCCGTTCGTCCGTCCAATAGTCTTTCCACGCATCTATACGTATTTGCTGCTGCCTCATCGGCACAAATATCTGATTAGTGCGGGTGTAACTCTTTACCAGTCCCAACTGCTTCAACGAGTCGAGTTTACGGTCCAGGACGCTGAAGTTCTCTATGGCCTCCTCCATCGTCTTGCCTTGGCTGGCATAGTACTGCTGCTTGTCACCCGTATACGTCTTGTCGCGGAGCAGATTCTCAGAATACTCCGTCATCTCCTCCAGATAGCCTAGATTGTGCATATCGGCATCAAAACGGGTACCACCCACGAAGTAGGCTCCGATGCAGACGGCCATCACTGCCACAAGGGCGATGATCAAACCTTTATTGCGGTCAGCCGGATAACGATTGATGCGGTCGATCCATGCGAACGCTT
Source organism: uncultured Prevotella sp. (assembly GCA_947167845.1). Lineage (GTDB taxonomy): Bacteria > Bacteroidota > Bacteroidia > Bacteroidales > Bacteroidaceae > Prevotella. The sequence continues at coordinate 16,428 of CAMVJQ010000036.1, forward strand.
TCTGGTTGACCTTGTTGCGCTCTGCACTGAGCATCTGAGGCAGATAGGTCAGGCTGAACAGGGTGGTGCCGAGAATGGCAAAGGCAGCGAAGAGTCCAAAGTCCTGCAGCAAGTCCGTCTGAATGAAGAGCAGCCCCACAAAGGAGCCGATGGTCGTCAGGCATCCCAGCCACACAGGCTTCACCTGGTCGCGCAGCAGTTGTTGCGTGTCTCCCACATACTTGAAATGCGTCAGCACATGCAAGACATAACTCAAGGCCACGCCCAGCACTATACCTCCGATGCCAAGGGCCAGCAGTGAGAACTGTCCTTTCAGCCAGTACATCATGGCCAGGCCGAAGAGCGTGCCGAAGCAAACGGGCAAGAGCAGAAGAGGGATGGTATCCCAGTTGCGGAAACAGATGAAGAGGAACAGCAGCACGAGGATCAGCGCTCCGGTGATGGTAGTTGTCAGGTCGTGCTTGATCTGCGTGGAATTGTAATAGCCACTGGCAGGTGCGCCGTGATAGGTGATACGCACATCCGGATGAGTCACGGCAAACCGCGCCATCTGCTCATTGAGCATCTCGAACATCGCGGAGCCCTGGCCTGTGTTGGTAGACGAGAAACGAGGCGTGATGAAGGCCACACAGACCGTTGAGTCAGGCACGAAGAAGTGCCCCTCGATGGTTTTGTAATTGCCTCCGCCTGCATTCAGCAGGGGCATCATCTGCTCTGCCAGCACATTCCGCATCCCCAGCGGGTCCATCTGAATCAGATCCGGGAACATCTCCCCAAACTCGCCCGACAAGTCTTCATGATTCTGCACCATCTGCCTGGCGAAGTGCTCGCGTGTCAGCAGAGAGTCGAACCTGGCATAGGCCGACGTGTCGATATAGGCGGGAAAATGGGCAGACAGATAGTCCACACCATCGGTCAGCAGTTCATCTGGCAGACGATAGAAGATGTCGCCGATGGTCTGAGTCAGGGAGTCTCTGCTTAGCAGCGAATCCACGAATTCATCACAGGTCTCTGTCAGCACTTCCACTGGTCCTGCCCCGTCTGGCGCAGCCTTGTCAGTCTGTAACTTTTCAAACAGCAGGAACGTCTTGTCCTTGATTTTCAAATCGGCAAAGGCCAGTTTGGTGGTGCCATCCTCATTCTTCGACGACGGCATCAGTTTGTTGATGTCTTCCTCCAGGTGGATCTGCATGGCAAAATACCCAAAGAAGGCAAAAAGTGCTACCATCGAGCCAAAACAGACTGCTCGATGGTTGCGGAAGTACTCAGAGAGCCGGATGAACAGTCGGGTCATTTCTCCAGGTGTTGCTCGATGTAATCGTAGAGATTGTTGAAGGTCTGGATCTGCTTCAGGTCACTTACGGGGATGGTGATCTTGTAAGTCATCTGCACCAGAGCAATCAGGTCTACCAGGTTGATGCTGTCCAACTGGAGGGTCTCCTTCAGTGAGGCATCTGGGGTGAATTCACTCTCTTCAATCTCAAACTCTTCTGCGAGCATACTGTTTACCTGCTCGATAATTTCATTACGTGTCATAATTTTCTAACTGTTTTTATTTGGTTATTACTTAAAGATTTCGCACTATCAGGGTGGAGTTGGTTCCGCCGAAGCCGAACGAATTGCTGAGGAACGTGTTAAAGTGGGCCTCAATGGTCTCCGGAATGATGTTGACACAAGCCGTCTCGTCATCGGGATTCTCAAAATTCAGGTTGCCGGCGATGAAATTGTTCTTCATCATCAGCAGTGAGTAGATAATCTCACTGGCACCTGCCATCCACATCTCATGACCCGTCTGGCTCTTGGTTGACGTGACAGGCACACGATAGTCGCCGAAAATCTGTGCGATGGCCTGCGCCTCACGGCTGTCGCCGATCTTGGTGGAAGTGGCATGCGCATTCACATAGCCGATCTCCTTTGTCGTAATGCCGCTCTGCTGGAGGCAGAGTTCCAGCGAACGGGCAGGACCGGCCACATTCGGCGTGGAGATATGGTCACCATTGCCGGAGAAGCCCCAACTGACAATCTCTGCCAGAATAGGAGCCCCGCGCCTGACGGCACTCTCATAACTCTCCAGAATCAGTGTGGCAGCACCACCGCCTGGTACCAGACCGTTACGGTCGCGATCGAAGGGGCGACTGGCCTTTGTGGCATCGTCGTCATCGCGCAGGGCAAACGACTGGATACCATCGAAAGAGGCAACACCGAACATATTGGCTTCCTGACCTCCACCACAGACGACACAATCCTGCAGTCCGTTACGAATCAGCAGGGCGGCCAGTCCTACAGCCTGAGAGCCGGAAGCACAGGCTGCCGAAGCCGTCAGGTTGATACCTTTCAGGTGGAACAGGCAGGCCAGATTCATCGTGATTGTAGAGTTCATCGACTGGAAGATGGCACCACTGCCACAGGCTGCCGTACTCTCAAACTGACGGAACTTATCCAGTGCCTTCATCGTGGCCTCAGCCACAGAGTCATTACCATAGATGATACCCACTTCGTGGCTGTCGATATAGTCCATGTCCAACTTGGCACTCTCCAGCGCATCTTTCGTTGCCATATAGGCATACTGAGCCTCCTCTGGCATAAACTGACGGAAGTTGCGGTTCACAAAGGGCTTCAGGTCAGCCTTTGGCACATCAGCGCAGAAGGGCGAGCGAAAGCCTGCATCCTTACGCTCCTGACTGAAGATGATACCACTCTTACCGTCATACAATGACTGGCGCACGGCATCCAATGTCGTTCCAAGGCACGACCAGATGCCCATCCCTGTTATTACTACTCTATTCTCCATACTATATTTACTTTTTTATAATTTCCTTTTTACTTTTTTACTTTTTTACCTTTTTACCTTTTTACCTTTACCCCAGTGCCTTCGTCCAGCAGCGCCGCCGCTTCACAAATTCCGGATGCAGCGGCTTCCACTGCGAGAGTTCACGCACATTGTCCTCCAACTGCGGCCCCGTCTCTGCCCACTTAATACCATATTTATTATAAATAGGTATAAGATCATCGAAGAACAGGGCATTCACACCCAATCCCTGATAGTCGGGGCGCACGGCAATGAGCAACATCTCCACGCAATCCTCATGTCTGAACTTCAGTGAACGCAGCAGGTAGAACCAGCCGAAAGGCCACATCCGTCCGTGCGACTTCTGCAAAGCCTGAACCAGACTGCATATCGTGACGGCACAGCCCACCACCTCATGCTGCTCATTCTCTATGACCGGGAGTATCTGCCCGTCAATCACGGTCAGGTACTTGTCGAGGAAATAGTCCATCTGCTCGCGCGACAATTCCGAGAAGCCAAAGATAGGGGCATACGACTGATTGAACAGCGTAAAGATCTTTTCTCCGACCCCCTCACGCAACTCCTTTGCGGAATACTTCATGACTCTGAGACCGATGGTGTCGCGGGCATACTGAGCCACCCGGGCATATTTGGCCGGCACCGTCTCGGGTATCCTGATCCGTATCTGCTGCCAGTCCACCTCCTTGGCGAAGCCGAGGGCCTCCATGTGGCGGGGATAATAGGACGGATTATAGATGGCCGTCATCGAGCCCGTCAGGTTGAAGTCCTCAATCAGCATGCCCTCCTTGTCAAAGTCGGTCACGCCGAGCGGCCCGTGGATGGAGGTCATCCCCTGAGCCTTTCCCCATTCACTGACGGCTTCAATCAGGGCAGCGGAGACAGCCTGGTCGTCCATGAACTCTATCATCGAGAAGCGCACGTTACGCTGTTGCCACTTCTTGTTGGCCTTCCGGTTGATGATGCCCACTATCCGGCCTACTGGCACGTCATGACGGTAGGCTACAAAAGGCTGGATGTCGGAAAATTCCATTCCAGGATTCGTGCGACGGTCGAAAACTCCACGCACATCCTTCTCGAAGTCCGGCACATACTGGGGATAGTCGCGATAGACGTCGTCCACCACGTGGATGAAGTCGTCCATCTCCTTCCCGCTATTTACCTTTATGACACTTACATCGTCCATCTCACACTATCTTTTTATGTTGTGTCCGGTATTCCATCGGGGTGACACCCGCCTGATCCCTGAAATACTGGCCGAAAAACGACGAATTAGGGAATCCGAGGAGATGGGCGATCTCCTTCACCGACAGGTCGGTTTTCAGCAGTTGATTGTAGCAATCCTCCATCACGCTCTCCGTGATCCAGCGCATGGGCGTCTTCCCGCTCACTTTCTTGCAGACGGCTGAAAGGTACTTCGGCGTAATATTCAGTTTGCCGGCATAGACCGACACCTGCTGCCGTTTCTGCTGCTCATGGGAAATCAACTGGAGGAAATTGTTGAATATTTCCTTTTCATGCGTACTGGAGGCATCGTCCTTTTCAGACATGGCCTCCTTGCGGAGCAGGTCTTCACAGACAAACAGCAACAACGTGCGCAAAAAAGAATGGATAATCTCACTATAAAGAACGGGCTCGCTGATATTCTGGAAGATAGAGGCTGTATACCTGCCCATGTCCATTGCCCAGGAAGTATCCTCCAGCACGTAGATCTCCTTCATATACATGGCTCTGTTCCAGATACTTATCTGACTGCCAAGCACCGACTTCAGCACCGTGTCGGATATGAGCAGCGCATTGGCGTCGACATCCGTACTGACCATCATCGGCTGAACAAGTTTTCCCGTAGGTATCAAGAGCATCTCTCCCGGCTTGACCCGAACCTGCTGATTGCCGCCCAGTTCTATGAGAATACGACCCGAACGACAATACACCACCGTATTGTAGCCAAGCCGCATCGTCGAAAGATTTTTCACTTCCCGCAAATTATTCAGAAACAGAATCCCGTCATCTGCTGTCTGCACCAATCCAATCTCAGGAAGAATCGTTCTGTTTTCGTTATTTTGTAGCATATGCTTGCAATTATCCTTGAAATCGGGTGCAAAATTAGACATTTATTTCCGAAAACAGGTGTTCGATTTTTCGTCATATTTGTCCGTATTTTCAATATACGGTAAAAATACCCATAATTAGTGAATGAATTCGCAAAAGAAAACCTGTCATTTTGATACGACATTGAATAAAAATGTGTATCTTTGCGCCAACTTAGAAACTAAAGATAACAACGTTATGAGAAAACTTACACTTCTGCTGCTGACGATGATCAGTCTGAACTTGAGTGCTGACGACAAGGCACTTACTATGGACCTGAGTGGCATCTGGCAGTTCGCCCTCGACCGCCAAAACCTGGTTCATCCAGACTATATCCTGACGGAAACCGTCAGTCTGCCAGGCACGACGGACACCAACAAAAAGGGCGATTTCATCGCTAAGAGCGAAGAGACGACCCACCTGTCGCGCCCCTGGTCCTACAAGGGGAGGGCTTGGTATAAACGTGACGTCGAGATACCGGCGGAGTGGAAGGGAAAACCCGTCTACCTGATGCTGGAGCGCACCAAACCGTCGGAAGTGTATGTCGACGCTCAATTCATCGGTGCCAGCAACGACATCTCTACGCCACAGGTGTTCAACCTCTCAAAAGTACTCACCCCCGGCAGGCACACCCTTGCGATCATGGTCGACAACAGCAGAGGAGTACCCGAACAACTATATGCCAACAGTCACGCCTATACGGAAGACACGCAGACAAACTGGAACGGAATCATCGGGCGCATCGAACTGTCCTCCGCCCCGTTTACTGCGGCAGCACCACAGACCATCCACCCCAACTTCCGCAACTTCCACATAGAGGGCCAGCACTTCTATGCCAACGGCCACAAGATATTCCTGCGGGGCAAGCACGACGCCTGCGTCTGGCCGCTGACAGGGCATGTGGCGATGGATGTCGACTCCTGGATGGACTATCTCGGCACCTGCGAGGCCTATGGCCTGAACCACATCCGATTCCACAGTTGGTGTCCGCCTGAGGCCGCCTTCACCGCTGCCGACAGTCTGGGAATCGTGCTTCAACCGGAACTGCCCTTCTGGGGCGACTTCAACGAGAAGGACTCCGTGCTGATGCGATTCCTCCACAAGGAAGGCGAGAACATCCTGCGCTGGTATGGGCACCACCCCTCCTTCCGGATGTTTGCCCTGGGCAACGAACTATGGGGCTCAGTCAGCAAAATGGCCGATTTCATCGATGATTTCCGGAAGATTGCGCCGGATAAAGTCTACACTTTCGGCTCTAACTACTACCTCGGATATCAGGGCGTGAAGGCGGGCATGGACTACTTCACCACCTGCCGCGTGGGAGGCGAGGGCTGGGGCAACTACAACACCCACACCCGGGGCTCGTTCTCATTTGCCGACGCGCACGACGGCGGTATGATCAACCATTTCTACCCCAACACGATGATGAACTTCGAGGAAGGCTGCCGACTGGCATTCCCCGAAGGGAGCAGCGAGGCGAAGGCTGTGCCTGTCATCTCTCATGAGACGGCACAGTTTCAGACCTATCCGGACTACGACGAGATAAAGAAGTACACGGGCGTGCTATACCCTTATAATATGGAGGTGTTCCGCGACCGTCTCGACAAGGCTGGCATGCTGGATCAGGCAAAGGCTTTCCACCAGGCCAGCGGACTCTGGTCGCTCCAACTCTACAAGCAGGACATCGAGATGGACCTGCGCACGCCCAATATGGCAGGCTTCCAGTTGCTCGACCTGCAGGACTATCCTGGACAGGGCTCTGCCTATGTAGGCATTCTCGACGCCTTCATGCAGCCCAAGGGACTCTGCACCGAGCGGGAATGGCGCGAATGGTGCGCACCCGTCGTACCACTGCTCGTCGCCGACAAGTTCTGCTTTACCATCGAAGAGGGTATCCACGCCAAGATACAGGTAGCCAACTACAGCGGAGCAAGCCTGAAAGGGAAGACGCTGCGCTGGGAACTGGGCAACCAGTCAGGCACATTGACATTGCCCGACGGCGAAGGGCTGATTGACGCAGGCGACATCAATGCCGGACTCTCATCCATCGACAAGCCGACACAACTGCAACTTACGCTGGCCATCGACGATACAGAATACTTTGGCGTGCCCTATCACAACACTTACGACCTCTGGGCCTACCCTGCCTGGAGCGACCTGAGCAAACTGGAGAACAAGGTCATCGTAACAGATGTGCTGACGGAAAAGATCGCCAGGCAACTGGAAAAGGGCAAGAGCGTGCTGCTGATGCCCGACTCGACGAGTCTCTGCGTGGGCGGCCTGTTCCAGACCGACTACTGGAACTACCGTATGTTCAAAACCATCTCTGAGAACAACAAGAAAACCGTCTCCCCAGGCACCCTCGGCATCCTCTGTGACCCCGGGCATCCCATCTTCCGCGGCTTCCCCACCGAGATGCACACCAACTGGCAGTGGTTCCCCATCATCAAGGCCAGCCATCCGATGATGCTCGACAATACGGGCCGCGACTATCGCCCGATCGTGCAAGTGATCGACGACATTGAGCGCAACCACAAACTGGGACTCGTCTTCGAATTCGCCATCGGCAAAGGCCGCCTTCTCGTATGCATGGCTGACCTGGAGAAAGCATCCGCCTATCCGGAGGGCCGCGCCTTCTATCGCAGCGTCCTTGAGTACATGACCTCTCCCGACTTTGCCCCCAAGACGAGAATCACCCTCAGCGACTTCCAGCGCCTGATGACCACACCTGTCGTGGAAGGCAAGATTGGGGAACTGAACAATATCTCGCCCTATTGATATGTGAACAGACCTTCTTTATTGCTTCTTCCGAGGCTTGCGCATCGCCCAGCCCTCCATTCCCGAGTTTCGCTCGCCTAGTAGCCTTTCGCTGAAGTCCGGTTCCGCCCCTCTCAAGTCGCGAGGCACCTTGTCCATCAGCGCGCGCCAGTCGTCCTGCTTCTGGGGTTTCGGCTGCGCCCCGCGCCTGGGCCGCTCGCTGCGGCGCGTTTTGCCTGCGGGGCCCTTGCCGCCCGGTGAAGGCTTGCCGCCCTCGTCGGCATCATTGCAGCGCACCTGACGCCCCTTGAACCGGATGCCTGTCAACTGGACCATCACCTTCTTGGCATCCTTCTCAGGCACCTCGAAATAAGAGATCGTGTCGAGCAGGTCGATATGCCCCACGGCCTGACGGCCTCCCACGAAGCGGTTCAGCATCTGCATCAGTTCGCCCGGATAGAAGCCGTCGCGCTTGCCCAGATTGATGAAGAGGCGCTTGTAGCCCTTCGCCGCCTTGTTCTGCAGTTTCTGCTTGTCGGTCTGCGGCTTCTTCTCCTTCGAGGTGTCCACCTTCTCTATCTCCGGCGCATCGGCATAGTAGGCCAGGAACTTGCCGAACTCCAGCGAGACGATCTTCTTGATCAGTTCGTCTTTGTCGATATACTCGAAATAGCGGCTGATATCCTGCATGAACGGGGCGATCTCCTCGTCGTCGACATCGGTCTTCACGATCTGGTCCATCACCTTGTAGAGTTGTTTCTTGCAGATCTCCTCTGCCGAGGGGATCTCCGCCTGCACAAACTGCTTGCCGATGACCTTCTCTATCGCGCGTATCTTATGCTTCTCGCGGCTATGGACAATGGATATCGAGGTGCCCTTCTTGCCGGCCCGCCCCGTGCGGCCTGAGCGGTGGGTGTAGTTCTCGATGTCGTCGGGCAGTCCGAAGTTGATGACGTGCGTCAGGTCGTCCACATCGAGGCCGCGTGCAGCCACATCCGTTGCCACGAGCAGTTGCGTCAGGTGCTGGCGGAACTTCTGCATCGTCAGGTCGCGCTGCGGCTGCGAGAGGTCGCCGTGCAGCGCCTCCGCGTTGTAGCCGTCCTTGATGAGTTTGTCGGCTATCTCCTGCGTCTCTATCTTCGTACGGCAGAAGATGATGGCGAAGATGCGGGGATAGTAGTCCACGATGCGCTTCAGAGCGAGATACTTGTCCTTGGCGTTCACCATGTAGTAGATATGGTTCACGTTCTCCGCCCCTTCATTGCGCGAGCCTACGACGATCTCCTGATAGTCGTGCAGATAGTTCTTGGCGATACGCTCCACCTCGCGGCTCATCGTGGCGGAGAACATCAGCGTGCTGTGGGTCTCCGGCAGCGACTCGAATATCTCATTGATATTCTCCGAGAATCCCATGTTCAGCATCTCGTCGGCCTCGTCGAGGACGATGTTCGTCACCTGCTCCAGACGGGCATAGCCCCGGTTCTTCAGGTCGACGAGGCGGCCTGGTGTGGCCACGATGATTTGCACGCCCTTCTTCAGCGCGCGCATCTGCGGCTCTATCGAAGCCCCGCCGTAGACGGCCTCCACGTGCACCCCGTCCATATACTTGGCGAAGTCGCGGATGTCGTCAGTTATCTGCAGACAGAGTTCGCGGGTCGGACTCAGCACCAGGGCCTGCGTGTCGCGCCGCCCTGTGTCGATGCGCATCAGCAGGGGTATGCCGAAGGCGGCCGTCTTGCCAGTGCCCGTCTGGGCCAGGGCTATCACGTCCTTTTGGTCACTAAGCAGGTAGGGGATCACCGCCTCCTGCACTGGCATCGGCTGCACGAAGCCCAACTCCTCGATGGCGTGACGAATCTCTCCGCTTACGCCTAATTCCTCAAATGTCTTCATCGGCTTTTCCTATTTGGCTTCAATATACGCATTTACTTGCGGGGGAGGGCGGGCGAAGGCATCCGCGCTCCCTAAGTCCGCTGCAAAGATACAAAAAAAATTGCAATGTTATGCTCCTTTTGGAAAATAAATCTCAAAGCGTAAGTGGCTGTTCAATATCTTGCACCCGCTTATCACCGATTTTTGCAGGGCGTTTTGCTCGTCAAACGCCGAATCTGAGGCAGACAGCGTTTGACAAGCAAATAACAGGCTGCTTTTGGAAAATAACAGCCTCTTATAGCTCAATAACAGCCTCTTATTTCCAAATAACAGCCTCTTATTTCCAGATAACAGTCTCTTATTTCCAAATAACAGCCTCTTATTTCCAGATAACAGCCTCCCTATAACTCCCCGCCCCTATAAGGGGAGGGGTTAGGGGTGGGGTGAATCAATAAGGTTCGACCAAATTTTATAATAGGTGGCGACCGTGTTTATCTCCTCCACCCCTTGCCCCTCCTCC
>CAMVJQ010000037.1 GCA_947167845.1 uncultured Prevotella sp.
AGCAGAAGTCAGTAGACGGCTACAACCGCCTGCCGGAGGTGTTCACCAAGGAGGATGTGGCGAGGTGCTTCGGATATACTAACTCCAAAGCAATTCTCATAAAGGTTCATCGCCTGGCACAGGAGAGATATATTGAAATCATCAATGAAGGTGAGTACAAAGGCATGTTCCGAAAAATTATCAAAATGCTTGTTTGAGGTAACAAAGTAACAAAGTAACAAAACCAAAATTCAAAAGACAATGAAAGAGGTAGAAATGAACAAGGACATGAAACTCTCGCCACACTTTACGCTCGGCGAGATGACGAAGACGAGTTATCACACGAAGGACGGGAACATCCCGCCACGGACGGCCATCGAGAACCTGAAGCGCCTCTGCGAGGGGTGGCTGGAGGATCTGCGCTACTCGTACAACACGCTCTACTGCCTGGAGCCGGGCGACGACTATGCGACGTCGAAGAAGGTGGAGCCGGTGATCATCAACAGCGCGTATCGCTCGGAGGAGGTCAATGAGCGGTGCGGCGGCTCGCGCACGAGCAACCACCTGACGGGCTGTGCCGCCGACATCCGCTGCCTGGGCCCGGAGCAGATGATACGCTATGCCGCCATCCTTCTGGACATCGCCGACGGCACGAAGCGCGACTGGGACGAACTGCTCCTGGAGAAACGCGGCACGACCTACTGGATACACTTCGCCGTTCGCCCGGAGGGCAACAGACGACGGATCACGTTCGACATGCGATAAAGATAAAAAGGTGGACTGAGAGGTCCACCTTTTATCTTGTCGGGCAATGCCTTAACGCTCCGCCTTGAAGAGCCTGACGGGGGAGTTCAGCCCGCTCGGTACAGGTGCCCATCCGTCATAAGTAGTGCGCTTGTAGTTGATGTCAACGACGTTGATTTCCTCCATCTTGCGCCATTTGACACCCCGGCGGTCGAGGTCGGCAATGCGGTTGGCAGGGAGGTTGGTGACCTCGATGCGAATCTCGTTCTGGCCCACTTTCAGCGCCTGCCGGCAGTCGAGCACGAAGGGCACGCTCCAGGCACAGCCGATGAAGCGTCCGTTGATGTAGACACGGGCTGACTCGCGGACGTCGCCGAGGTCGATGTGCCAATTCCGGCCATCGCCAAGGTCTTTCTTAGTCAACTTGAATCGGGTGGTGTAGACGCCGGTACCCATCGTGATGCGGGCACTGTCGTTGTCGAGCGTCTCCCACGTCTGAAGTCGCTGAAGATTGAAGGTCTGTCCCACCTTGGGTGATTCCTCCGTGAAACTGAGTGTCCAGGGGCCTTCGAGCAGAATGTCGTTGTAGCGCTGGCCGTTGCTGACTTTGGCTGCTGGCTTGTTGCTTAGCGCCTCATTATAGGTCTGCAGTATCATCGACTCTCCGCTGCGCAGATTGATTTCGATGCCTTCACCATCGAACTTAGCGGGCGTGATGTCGCCATTGAGGGGGTTGAACCAGACGGCATCCTTGAAGTCGACGGCCAGTGGCTCTACGGCGTGGATATCGTTGGGCGAGAGGTTGGCGATAAAGTAGTGATAGCCCGTCGGATTCTGTCGACGGATGGCTTTCAGACCGCATGCCTGCTTGATGGCTTCTGGCTTGGCTGCCTGATTCAGGTCGCTGGCCTTCGTTCCATAAATGATATGCGCTCCGAGCGCTTTCAACTGTTCGATATGCTGTCTGACGCGTTCGGGCATCATCTGGCATTCTGGGATGATCAGTCCTCGGTAGCGGGTGCCTGCGGCGGTCTGCAGTTTGCCGTCTTTGAAAGTTGTGCCCAGCAGGAGCAGGTCGGAGATGTAGTCGCAGTCATAGCCGGCACGGTCGATGTCGAGGATGGTCTGTATGAACTCCGGTGCGAGCCGTCCCATCTGATGGATGGAGAACTGCATCAGCAGTTTCTTGGTGTTCTTCTGCCACATATCGCGGATGGGCAGGTAGACGAGGAAGTCGTTGTCGGGCTGTCCCCACTGCAGGAAACTCTGGCAGCGCTCCACGTACTGCATGAAATAGGGGGCATCGCGCCAGATGGAGTTGGTGGGCGACATGTCGATGGAGGCATAGAACTTCCACCCGGGCCAGGGGTCGTTCTTCGGCGAATAGCAGGTGCCGTGGAAGAACATGTGGTTGACGCCGGCACAGAACATCAGGTCGATGTCGGGCTTGAGTTGTGAGAGTGAGGTGCGGAAGTGCTCTGTCAGCCAGGTGAAGGTCTCGCTCGACGTGTAGGGCTTGCCGCAGATATGGGCTGCCGAGGGCGCATACTTCAGCATCGAGAAGTCGGAGTCGTTCTTGCGGGTCTTGCCGGGATCTTGTCTGAGTCCCTTGATGCCGAACTCTGAGAGTCCGAAGCCTTCTATCTCAGGGATATCGACAGCGGCGTAGCAGTCGATGAGGTTGGCAGGTGATCCGTGAGCCTGGTTGCGGGTGATGGCACCGTGGGAGTGGGCCCAGGCTGTCCACTGATTGGTGAAGTTCTCCAGCAGCAGGTCTCCGAGTGTCTCGCGATAGTCGCTGACGATTCTGGGGTCGCCATCGTTGAGCAGCAGGAAGTAGTCTTGCAGTTTGTAGCCGCGCCGCTTCTCAAACTCATCGAGCAGCGATGGTGTCCACGTGGCTTCTGCCACCTCATAGGAGTCGTTGAAGAATGTATGAGGGTAGGGGGTGCCGGTCCGCTCAAAGGCTGCTTCGATGTGGGCGAGATAGTTGTGGACGGCCTGACGGTCGAAGTGGTCGATGACGAGTCCTTCGCCTCCTGGCGCAGCCCGCTTGACCTTCATCACACCGTATCTGATATGCAGGGCCACGACGCGCCACTCGTCGTCTGCCAGTTCCTTCAGCCGCAGTTTGAGTGCCTGCTTGAGGGGCTTGTTGTCAGCAGCCTTTAACTGGGCCTTGAACATCTGTTCGGGGCTCCATGTCAGTTTCCCGTCAGTCACGTAATCTGTCACGTCGTAGGCCCTTCCCTTGCAATAGGCCATCACCTTGCTGAGGCGGCTGTATTTGGCGTCCTTCTCAGCCACTGACAGATCGAGGCCCTCGACGCTCTTGCCCTTGAATGACTTGTCGACGAAGATGGCCTTGCAGGCGGATTCTTCCAGTGGTACCCAGGGCCCGCCGAAGGGCCATCCTGTGCCTGTGGCCATATCCACCTCGATGCCGAGTTGCTGGCCGTTTTTCTGCACTTCGTGCAGCATCTCCATCCACTTGTCGGAGAGATAGGGGATGTTGTTCGCCTGATTGCCCTGCACGCCATAGAGGGGCGTGATCTCCAGCGCACCGATGCCGTGATCGGCATACTGCTTCATCGTCCATTGCAGGTTTTCCTTGTCAACGGCTGATCCGAGCCACCACCAGCGGGCACCTGCTTTCGCTTCAGGTTTCACCTCTGGCCATTGTTGAGCCTGTGCCGTCATGAGGCTGGCGGCACAGGTAAGTATGATAACTAATGACTTTCTCATCATCCGTTGTTTTAGAAGAACACTTTAGCCAGGGCGTAGCAGACGGCCGTGGACACGGCGACGCTGATTAGTCCCGGCATCATAAACGAGTGGTTGAACACGTATTTGCCAATCTTCGTGGTGCCTGAGCGGTCCATATTGACTGTCGCAATATCGGTAGGATAGTTGGGAATGAAGAAATAGCCGTAGGCACAAGGCAGCACACCCAGCAGCACCCATCCGGGGATGCCCAGCGCGTAAGCCACTGGCAGAAGCGACACGATGACGGCTCCCTGCGAATTGATGAGCATCGAGAAGATGAAGAACATCAGGGCGATGGTCCAATGGTATTGCTCCACCATTGAGCCGAGCAGCATCCTCACATCGTCCATATGTGCATTGAAGAAGGTGTTAGAGAGCCAGGCGATGCCATAGATGGCTACGACAGCCACCATACCCGACTGCCACACGTTATCGGCCACGGCATTCTTCGGTTTGGCACCGCAGACGATGATCATCAGGGCTGCCGCAGAGATGAGGATAATCTGGATGACAAGGTACATCTTGATGGTGACCATCGACTTGACGGTGACACCCTTCATCACGATACCTGCTGCTGCGAGATTCGCAGGCGAGACGGTCTTGCCTGTGGGCAGCATCACATCCTTGGCACCCTCTACAGCCACCACCTGCTCATAGGACGGTAGAATCTGATGGGCGAAGGCCAAGATGACGATGATGGCTACTGCTGTCAGGAAGATATAGACAGCATATTTTGATTTCTGGCTGATTTCCTTGTTGAGCACAGTATTGGTTTTGCCGTAGATAAACTCACGCTGCACGGGATCCTTCAGTTTGGCCAGGAACTCCGGATCCTTGTCGAGATCCAGACCTCGGCGTGTGCTCCAGGCAGCAGCCACCATGATGCCGATGAAGCAACTGGGGATGGTGATGGCCACAATCTGCGGAATCGAAACGTGGAAACCATTGAGTGCTGAAATCGTGGAAAAGGCCACGACGGCAGCCGAGATAGGAGAGCAGATGATGGCAATCATTGAGGCGACGCTGGCGACGGCACAAGGACGCTCCGGACGGATGCCCTTCTTGATGGCGACATCGGTGATGATTGGCATCAGCGTGTACATGACATGGCCCGTTCCGACGAGGATGGTCAGGAAGAAGGTGGAGAGCGGTGCCAGGAAAATGATGTAACGCGGATGACGGCGGAGCATACGCTCGGCTATCTGAATCATCCAATCCATACCGCCGGAGGCCTGCAGGATACCGGCACAGGTCACTGCTGCTACGATAATGTAAATGACATCTGTAGGCGGTGTGCCAGGACGGAGTCCGTGGTCAAACACGAGGATGGCCAGACCGAGACCGGCAATGGCTCCAAGGGCGAGGCTACCGTATTTTGAACCGAGGTAGAGTGCCAGGAGTACTATCAGGAGTTCTATTATTGTGATAAGCATAGTCTTGTCTTTATTAAGGGTTAGAAGATGATCATTGATAACACGTAAGCCACGATGGTTGCTGTAAAGATATGAATCAGTCCGGGCATCATAAACGAGTGATTGAGCAGATACTTGCCAATGACAGTCGTTCCAGAACGGTCAAAGTTCACCGTCGCAATGTCGGAAGGATAGTTGGGGATGAAGAAGTAGCCGTAGACAGAGGGCAATACGCCGAGCAGCACGGGGCCAGGTATCCCAAGTGAGTAAGCAAGGGGCAGCATCGAGACAACAACGGCTCCCTGGGAGTTGATGAGCACTGAGACGAGGAAGAAGACGAGGGCAATCGACCAGTTGTATTTTGCCACGATATCGCCAAGCATCGCCTGCATTTCGTTAGTGTAGTTGGAGAAATAGGTGTCGGCGAGCCAGGCGATACCAAAGATGGCCACGACAGCCACCATTCCCGACTGCCAGACAGCACCGTGAACAGCCTTCACGGGCGAAGCCTTGCAGAAGAGGATCATTATTGCCGCTGCTGAGATCATCACGATCTGGATCACCACGTTCATCTTCAACTGTACGGTAGACGCCTCGGTGATGCCGGGGATGATGACCTTCGCCTTGGCAAGGGCTGCTGCTGAAGCGACGGTGCCGTCATCGAACGTGAAGTCAGGAGCGCCCTTCACCGCCTTGATGGTGGAATATGAGGGCAGGATGTCCTGGAAGATAGCGAACAGCACGATGACGCAGAGGGCGCCAAGGAATACATAAACTGCATTCTTGGCCGATTGCGGAATCTCCTTGTCGAGGGTGGTGGCATTGCTGCCGTAGATGTATTCGCGCTGGATGGGATCCTTCAGTTTGGCCTGGAACTCAGGGTCTTTGTCGAGGTCGAGCCCGCGATGGTAACTGGCTGCCGCCGCTGCCATCAGTCCGCAGACGCAGGCAGGGAAACTAATCATCAGTACCTGTGGAATCGACACATCGAAACCGTTGGCATTAGAGATGGTGACAAAGGCGACAACGGCTGCGGCTATAGGCGAACAGGTGATACCTACCTGAGAGGCTATCGAAGCCACACCACAAGGACGTTCTGGACGTATGCCTTGCTTTAGGGAAATGTCGCAAATAATTGGCATCAAGGTGTATACGACGTGTCCTGTTCCTACAAGAACTGTCAGGATGAAAGTTGACAGCGGGGCGAGAAACGTGATGCGGTCAGGGTGCTTTCGCAACATCTTTTCCGCAATCTGAATCAGCCAGTCCATACCGCCCGAGGCTTGCATGATACCAGCACAAGTGACGGCTGCGATGATGATGTAAATAACATCAGTAGGAGGAGAACCAGGCTTCATACCGAAACCAAAGACGAGCAGGGCAAGACCGATACCGGAGATGGCTCCTAATGCCAGCGATCCGTATCGGGATCCCACATAGAGTGCTAATAATACAACCAGCAACTCTATAACCATTGTCAATGTAACCATAGATTAGTCGTTTTATTTATTAATATAGTTCCGACTGCAAAAGTAACAAAAAAAAATCGAATCGACGAAGTTTTTAGGGGAAAAATCTTAAAATTATTTATTTCCTTTGTCGGCTCAAATATTTTATGTACCTTTGCACGCCAAATAAAATAAAGTAGAAATTAAGACTAAAGAAACAGAAGATATGGCTAAGAAATTCACCGAGCACAACGGTTTGAATCTGACCCAGGTGAACAATGACATCCTGGAGATGTGGCGAGAGAAAAATGTGTTCTGGCGCTCTGTCGATGAGCGCGAGGGCTGTCCACAGTTTGTATTTTTCGAGGGGCCTCCCTCTGCCAACGGCCATCCAGGCATCCATCACGTGCTCGCCCGCACCATCAAGGACACCTTCAATCGCTACAAGACGATGAAGGGCTATCAGGTGAAGCGCAAGGCCGGATGGGACACGCACGGACTGCCCGTGGAACTGGGCGTGGAGAAGGAACTCGGCATCACCAAGGCCGATATCGACAACAAGGAGTCGGCACGTTATATCTCGACGGAGGACTACAACAAGAAGTGCCGTGAGAACGTGATGATGTTCACCCAGGAATGGCGCGAACTGACGGAGAAGATGGGCTACTTCGTAGACCTCGACAACCCGTATATCACCTACGACAACAAGTATATCGAGACCCTGTGGTGGCTGCTTCAGCAGTTCTACAAGAAGGGTCTGCTCTATAAAGGCTATACCATCCAGCCGTATTCGCCCGCTGCAGGAACAGGGCTCAGTTCGCATGAGTTGAACCAGCCCGGTTGCTATCGCGATGTGAAGGACACCACCTGTACGGCACAGTTCAGGATGAAGAATCCCAAGCCGGAGATGGCAGAGTGGGGCACACCCTACTTCCTCGCCTGGACCACGACACCCTGGACGCTGGCTGCCAACTCAGCCCTCTGCGTAGGCCCGAAGATTGACTATGTGGCCGTGCAGACCTATAATCCCTATACGGCAGAGAAGATCACCATCGTGATGGCTGAAGCCCGTCTGTCGGCTTACTTTAAGGAAGAAGGAAAAGACGCTGACCTTGAAGCCTATAAGCAGGGCGACAAGGTGATTCCCTGGAAGATCGTGGGCCATTATAAAGGCACCGACCTCGTGGGAATGGAGTACGAGCAGTTGATGCCAGCCATCAAGCCGTTGACGGACGGGGCCTTCCGCGTCATTCCCGGCGACTATGTGACGACTGACGACGGTGCGGGTATCGTGCACATCGCGCCCAACTTCGGTGCCGACGATGCCTTCGTGGCCAAGAAGGCCGGCGTACCGCCCATCGTCCTCATCGACAAGAAAGGCAATGAGCGCCCTGTGGTGGACCTGCAGGGTAAGTACTTCGTCATCGACGACCTCGATGCCGACTTCGTGAAGACGAATGTCAATGTTGAGGAGTGGAACAAGTTCGCAGGCCGCTATGTGAAGAATGCCTATGACGATACACTGACGGACAAGGACGAGACGCTCGACATCTCTATCTGCATGGACCTGAAGGCCCAGAACAAGGTGTTCAAGATAGAGAAGCACGTGCACAACTATCCCCACTGCTGGCGTACGGACAAGCCCGTGCTCTACTATCCGCTCGACTCGTGGTTCATCAAGTCGACGGCCAAGAAAGACCGCATGTTCGAACTCAACAAGACCATCAACTGGCAGCCTGAGTCGACAGGCACAGGCCGCTTCGGCAACTGGCTGGAGAACCTGAACGACTGGAACCTGTCGCGCTCACGCTTCTGGGGCACCCCGCTGCCCATCTGGCGCGACGAGGACGGCCGGGAGATATGCATCGGCTCCGTGGAGGAACTCTACAATGAGATAGAGAAGTCGGTCAAGGCAGGCTTTATGAAGAGCAACCCGCTGAAGGACAAGGGCTTTGTGCCTTGCGACTGGTCAAAGGAGAACTATGAAAAGATCGACTTGCATCGTCCTTATGTGGATAATATCATCCTGGTCAGCGAGAGCGGAAAGCCGATGAAACGCGAGACCGACCTTATCGACGTGTGGTTCGACTCTGGTTCGATGCCATACGCCCAGGTGCACTATCCCTTCGAGAATGCCGACCTGATAGACAAGCGCATCGCTTTCCCTTGCGACTTCATCAACGAAGGTGTTGACCAGACGCGCGGCTGGTTCTTCACCCTGCACGCCATCGCCACGATGATCTTCGACTCTGTGGCCTTCAAGAACGTGATCTCCTCTGGACTCGTGCTTGACGCCAAGGGCAACAAGATGTCGAAGCATGTGGGCAATGTCGTGAATCCTTTCGACATGATTGGCAAGTATGGCTCTGATGCCGTGCGCCTCTATATGATGACCAATTCCGAGCCTTGGGACAACCTGAAATTCGACCCCGAGGGAGTCGACGAGGTGCGCCGCAAGTTTTTCGGCACCTTATATAATACGTATAGTTTCTTCGCCCTCTATGCCAATGTCGACGGCTTCGACCCAGCGACGGCACAGGTGCCCTTTGCGGAGCGCCCGGAGATCGACCGCTGGATCCTGTCCTGCCTGAACACCCTTGTCAAAGGAGTGGGGGCCGAACTGGATAACTACGACCCGACCCGTGCGGGCCGCCTGATAGACGCCTTCGTGAACGACGACCTCTCCAACTGGTTCGTCCGCCTGAACCGTAAGCGCTTCTGGGGCAAGGAGATGAGCCAGGACAAACTGAGCGCTTATCAGACGCTCTATACCTGTCTGATGACGGTTGCCAAACTGCTGGCTCCGTTTGCGCCGTTCTATGCCGACCAACTCTACAAGGATCTGGGCGGTGCGCTCGACTCTGTCCATCTCGACAGGTTCCCTGTGGTTGATGAGTCACAGATCAACAAAGACCTTGAGGCCCGTATGCAGATGGCCCAGAAGATTACGTCGATGGTGTTGGCACTGCGTCGCAAGGTGAACATCAAGGTGCGCCAGCCACTGCAGGCCATCATGATCCCTGCTGTCGACGCTGATCAGAAGAACCATATCGAGGCCGTGAAGGACCTGATTTTGAACGAGGTGAACGTCAAGGAACTCCGTTTCGTAGAGGGCGCTGGCATCCTCGTCAAGAAGGTGAAGTGCAACTTCCGCACGATGGGCAAGAAGTTCGGCAAACTGATGAAGGGCGTCGCTGCGGCTATGGATCAACTCTCACAGGATCAGATTGCCGACCTGGAGAAGTACGGCACCATAGGCATCGATGTCGAAGGTCAGGCCCTGACGGTTGAGGCCGCCGACGTGGAGATCATCTCCGAGGACATCCCGGGCTGGCTCGTTGCCAATGAAGGCAACCTGACGGTGGCCCTCGAGGTGGAACTCAACGAGGAACTGAAGAACGAGGGTATGGCCCGCGAACTGATCAACCGCGTGCAGAACATCCGTAAGGAGAGCGGATTTGAGATCACAGACCGCATCCGTCTCACCGTCGCTCCGAATGAGGAGGTCAAGAAGTCGGTTGACAGTTTTGCCGACTACATCAAGGCGCAGGTGCTGGCAGAAAGCATCAGCATCGAGCCGAATGATGGGCAGGAGGTTGACTTCGATGAATTCAAGTTGAACATAAAAGTGGAAAAAATATAGTATCAATAACTTAAACAACTCAAGACTTATGGCAGATAAAACACGTTATAGTGACGAGGAACTCGAGGAGTTCCGTCAGATTATCATCGAAAAGATGGCCTTGGCCAAGCGTGACTATGAGCAAATGATGCGCGTGCTGATGAACCAGGACTCGAATGATGTCGACGACACATCACCAACTTATAAGGCACTGGAAGAGGGCAGCGCCACCCAGTCGAAAGAAGAACTGATCTCGATGGCGGCCCGCCAGCAGAAGTTCATCCAGGGCCTGAAAGCCGCACTGGTGCGCATTGAGAACAAGACATACGGCATTGACCGGATCACGGGCGAACTGATCCCCAAGGAGCGGCTCCGCGCCGTGCCTCATGCCACGCTGAGCGTGCAGTCGAAAATGAATCAAAAGAAATAGTAGTGTGAGTTCAGAAAAGAGATGGATGACTAATGGGAGGCTGGCGACACTGATCGTCGTCGCCATTCTCCTCATCGACCAGGCCATTAAGATATGGGTCAAGACATCGATGACCCTTCATGAGAGCATCTGCATCACCGACTGGTTCTACATCACTTTCATCGAGAACAAGGGGATGGCCTTCGGCATGCAGTTGGGCAGCAAGATAGCGCTGTCTCTATTCCGTATGGTGGCCATTGCCGTGCTGGGCTATTACATCTGGCTCGAGGTGCGCAAGCAGGCCAAGACGGGCTATGTCGTCTGTCTGGCGATGATTCTCGCCGGGGCTGCGGGCAATCTGATCGACTGTATGTTCTATGGCCTGATTTTCAATCAGTCGTCGGAGTTCTATCTGTCCTATTTTGTGCCTTTCGGAACGGGTTATGCGCCTTTCCTGATGGGCAAGGTGGTGGATATGTTCTACTTCCCGCTGATAGAGTCCGACTGGCCCGACTGGATGCCCTTCCTGGGTGGCCAGCATTTCGTGTTCTTCAGTCCGGTCTTCAATTTTGCCGACTCTGCCATCAGTGTCGGAGTGGTGCTGCTCCTGCTGTTCTATCGTGAGGAGATAAGCCAGATATCGTTCAGGAAGTCGGAGGTTAACGTCAGTGAGTCCGCATGAAGCAGGGGTGTCGCCATATTGTAAATATAATAATGTGTAGCGTGCTGCTCTCAGCCTGTGAGCCGAAAGTGCCTGAGGCGTATATTCAGCCCGATGACATGGAAGATATACTCTACGACTATTTCGTGTCGCAGGGTGTGGCGATGATTGACCCGGCGATGCAAGGCTCTTCCGACTATAAGCGTGAGGTCCTCTTCGAATCAGTGCTCAGAAAGCATGATGTCACTCGTGCCGACTTCGACTCCTCGCTTGTCTATTACTACACCCGTGCCGACCGCTATGTGAAGATCTGCAAGAACGTGCAGGAGCGCCTCGGTGAGGAGGCTTTGAACTATGGAGCCTCTGCCAGTGAGGTGGAGCGTTTTCAGGAGGTGGCTCTGACGGGTGATACGGCTAACATCTGGAATGCAGAGCGGTCCCGGTTGATGGTCCCCTACGCTCCGGAGAACCATCTGCAGTTCAGGGTGCCCGCTGACACGGCCTTCAGGCGGGGCGACAGTTTCATGTTGTCGTTCAACAGTGATTTCATCTATCAGAGCGGATCCAGGGATGCTGTGGCTTACCTGTCAGTTCGCTATGCCAACGACAGCATCGTGTCCGCCAATACCCATTTCTCATCCACTGGCAATACCCAGATTCGTCTGAGTGGAGCCGACTTGGATGTGAAGGAAGTGTCAGGCTTTATCTATCTGGGCCGGGGCTATGAGGTCACGTCCAATCTGCAGTTGCTCATCCTGAGCAGGATTCAGTTGATCCGCTTCCATAAGAAGGATGGGCTAAAGGATGAGAAGAAAGATGCTACGGCAGGGCAGAAGCCCGACTCGGCGGCAGTTCTGCCCGATTCCCTGCGCCCGCATCGCCACAAACTGGGAGAGCGCCCGGTTCAGGTGCAGAACCCGCAATGATATGATAAAAAGTACCAACAATAGAGAGAGTAATTATGAATCTGAAATTCCGTTTGTCATTGATGAACTTCCTGGAGTTTGCTGTCTGGGGAGCCTATCTCACGTGTATGGGTAACTACCTTGGTGTGGCAGGTCTTGGCGACAAGATCTCCTGGTTCTATGCCATCCAGGGCATCGTCAGCATCTTCATGCCGACGCTTATGGGCATCATAGCCGATAAGTACATTCAGCCCCAGCGGCTCTTGGGATTATGTCATCTGGTGGCGGGCGGCTTCATGCTCGGTTGCTGGTGGATGGGATTGCAGGCCGGCTTCGGGCAGGAACTGTCTGACAAGTCGCTTTTCATTGCGCTCTATACACTGAGTGTCGCCTTCTTCATGCCTACCATCGCACTGTCGAACACGGCTGCCTTCACCATCCTGAAGGAGAACGGAATGGATACGGTGCGCGACTTCCCGCCCATCCGCGTGCTTGGCACGGTGGGCTTCATCGTGACGATGTGGTTTGTCAATTGCGCCGTGCTGGATGATGCCGGCTTCTCTTTCACGTTGGCTGACAATGCGCATAAGTTCCAGTACACCTATATGCAGTTCTTCGTGTCGGGCATCCTGAGCATCGCGCTCTGTGCCTACTGCTTCACGCTCCCGCAGTGCAAACTGCGTCAGAAGAAGAGCGTGTCGCTCGTGGAGAGTTTCGGCCTGAATGCCTTCCGCCTGTTCAAGACCAAGAAGATGGCCCTGTTCTTCATCTTCTCCGCTCTGCTGGGCATGTGCCTGCAGGTGACGAACGGCTATGCCGGCCCCTTCATCACGAGTTTCAAGGGCAGTGCCGATGCGGCAGTCGCCTCTTCGTTTGCTGCCAATAACGCCACGCTTCTGACGAGCATCTCTCAGATCAGCGAGGCCCTCTGTATACTGATGATCCCCTTCTTCCTGAAGCGCTATGGCATCAAGGTGGTGATGCTCATGTCGATGTTCGCCTGGGTGTTCCGCTTTGGCTTCTTCGGCGTGGGCAATCCTGCGATGCCCGGGGTCATCATGTTCATCCTGTCGTGCATTGTCTATGGTGTCGCCTTCGACTTCTTCAACGTTTCTGGTGGCATTTTTGTCGACCAGGAGTGCGAGCCTTCTGTTAAGGCGTCGGCCCAGGGGCTGTTTATGATGATGACCAATGGCATAGGTGCCACGTTTGGCACGCTGGCTGCTGGCGAGATCGTCAACCACTATTGCACCTGGCAGGATGGATTTCTGCAGGGCGACTGGACCACGTGCTGGTTCATCTTTGCAGGTTTTGCCCTGGTTGTTGGCGTGTCGTTTGCGCTGCTGTTCAATCCAGAGAAATCCTCAAAATAGGTTAGCGCATGAAAGAGGTCCGCTATTTCTTTGTCCCGGATGCAGCCCATCAGAATGAGTTGCCAGCCGACGAGGCCATGCATGCTCTGCGTGTACTTCGCCTGAAGGGTGGCGACGAGTTGTTTCTGATGGATGGCACGGGCTCTTTCTTCAGGGCTCGGGTGACTATCGCCGCCACCCATCATTGTTATTATGAGATACTTGAGCATCTGCCACAGCAGCGCCAGTGGCAGGGGCATGTCCATCTGGCAGCAGCCCCCACGAAGATGCTGGAGCGTATTGAGTGGATGCTCGAGAAGGCCACGGAGATCGGTGTCGATGAGGTGTCGTTCGTCAATACGAAATTCTCTGAGCGCCGCGTCCTGAAGACGGTGCGCCTGGAGAAAATTGTCGTCTCGGCCGTCAAGCAGAGCCGAAAGGCCTGGAAGCCGGTGATTAACGAGATGGTGACATTCAGGAATTTCATGGAGACACCCATAGAAGGCTATAAGTTCATAGCCCACTGCTATGATGAGATTCCGCGCACTTATCTCTTCGACGAGTTGAAGACGGTCTGTCAGGCCGATCCTGAGGCCAGCGTGACCGTGTTTATTGGGCCCGAGGGCGACTTCTCCGTCGACGAGGTGCAGCAGGCCATCGAGGCAGGCTATCGCTCTGTCCATTTGGGCAAGAGTCGTTTGCGCACGGAGACGGCAGGACTCGCCGCCGTGATGATGATGCAACTTTCAAAACAGAATATTAACGATTAAAACTAAAGTATATGACTGACGAAGCGATTATGGCTACTATTAAGCCTGACGGTGAATGCTGGCAGCCGGAGATTGAGAAAATGCCGCGTGAGCAACTTGAACAGTTGCAGGTGAAGAAATTGAAGGATACGATCAATGTCTGTCTGAAGTCACCTTTCTACAAGAAGCGCCTCGGCGAGTTGGGCATCACTGCCGACTCCATCCGCTCGCTCGACGACCTCCGCAAGATACCATTCACCACGAAACAGGATCTGCGCGACAACTATCCCTACGGGCTGGTGGGAGGCAATCTCGATGATGCCGTGCGTATCCACTCCACCAGCGGTACCACGGGCAATCCCTGTGTCGTGGTTTATTCAGAGCACGACATCTGTTCATGGGCCAATATGATTGCCCGCAATCTCTATATGGTCGGATGCCGCAGGAGCGATGTGTTCCAGAACTCCAGTGGCTACGGCATGTTCACTGGCGGACTCGGCTTCCAGTATGGTGCTGAGTGGCTGGGGGCTATGACAGTTCCCGCCGCCGCAGGCAACTCCAAGCGCCAAATCAAGTTCATCAAGGATTTCGGCACTACCTGTCTGCATGCCATTCCCTCGTATGCCATCCGCCTGGCCGAGGTGTTCCGTGAGGAGGGCGTCGATCCTGCCTCTACCAAACTTCGCACGCTCTGTATCGGAGCCGAGCCCCATACCGAGGAGCAGCGCCGCCGCATCGAGCGGATGCTTGGCGTCAAGGCCTACAACTCGTTTGGCATGACAGAGATGAACGGCCCTGGTGTCGCCTTCGAGTGTAAGTTTCAGGAGGGCATGCATCTCTGGGAGGACAACTATATCCTCGAGATTGTCGAT
Organism: uncultured Prevotella sp.; assembly: GCA_947167845.1. GTDB lineage: Bacteria > Bacteroidota > Bacteroidia > Bacteroidales > Bacteroidaceae > Prevotella. The sequence goes on from CAMVJQ010000037.1 coordinate 14,920, forward strand.
CCCGACACGCTCGAGCCCGTTCCCGATGGCGAGATGGGTGAGATGGTGCTCACCACGCTCGACCGCACGATGATGCCTATCCTCCGCTATCGCACACGCGACCTGACCCGCATCATCGCCGACCCATGTAAGTGCGGACGTACCCATCGCCGCATCGACCGTATCAAGGGCCGTACCGACGATATGTTCATCATCAAGGGAGTCAATGTCTTCCCGATGCAGGTTGAGAAGATTCTCGTACAGTATCCTGGACTGGGCAGCAACTACCTCATCACCCTTGAGACCATCGACGACAACGACGTGATGACCGTGGAGGTGGAACTCGACGGTCTGGAGACCGATATCTATCCCGAGATCCAGAACATGACGAAGGACATCCAGCGCGCCCTTAAGGACGAGATCCTGCTCACGCCGCGCGTGAAACTGGTCAAGAAAGGCTCACTTCCGCAGAGCGAGGGTAAGGCTGTCCGCGTCAAGGATTTACGCAACAATAAGTGACAAGTCGCATGAAGAAGTTCTTCTTGTTCGCCTTGTTCTTCAGCACGTTGCAGGGTGGGGCCCAGCCGTCGGCCTCGCTCCGCGACCTGTTCCGGCAGATGCCCGATTCGCTGATGCCCTATCTCTCCCAGAACAATCGTCTCGACTTCATCGACTTTGTCGATTCCAATATGAAGGCCGAGGTGAAGAATATGCTGGGAGGCACAAGCGAGATGACATCGCTTTCTGCCGACAGCCTCTCCATCCGTATGAGCGAGTCGCTGCAGGTACATCTGTTTCTGCTCAATACCGCATCGGCTGCCGACAGTTGCAGTCAGGTGATATGTCTGCTGCAGACATTCGGCACCGATTCCATCAGCCAGGAGACGACGGCAGGTTTCTACACCGTAGGGTGGGAGAGACTGCCCAAAGCCCCTCTCTTGTCGCCGTCTGATCAGAAGCGAATAGACAGACTAAATGTGCAAACAATTCTGAAAAGGGATGATGAGATTCTAAAAAAGAGTTAAATGGCGATGGAATTACACAGAAAAAGGCATTGTATTTAAGGAATTTTTGTATTTTTGCAGTGTGTTTTTCATGGTATTAGATTATTAAGGTTAAAAAGAGGATTGGTTATCGTGAGACAGCCAATTTTCAAATCCGACGGAGATTTTGCCGTTGGATTGAAAAGGGAGCCTGTGAAGGTTCCCTTTTCTTATGCGACGATATCTCTATCGCATTGTCTTCCGTCCATTCTTGATGTATATGCCGGCATTTTGTGTGTGCTTGTCGACCTGTTGCCCCCGAAGGTTGTAGACGGCTGCCGAAGAGCGCGTGTCGCTGTAGGTCGTGCTCCGAATGCTGCTGGGAGTGGCATCGTTGGCTTCTATGCGCTCAGTAAGCCGTTGCTCGAAATCCGTCAGGCGGTAGAGTCCATCGTCATTGGCATCGAGCCCCTTGAGTTGCATGCCATAGACCACGGGCGGGTTCTGCAGCGAGAGCAGTGGCATCAGGCGCATTTGGTCAGTGCTCTGATAGACCATATTCATGGCAACATATTCGTGTTCGTCGCTGCCGAGCCATTTCTCGATGACGAGTTTGGCGCCGATAGGTGTCTTCTCGATAGACGACGGGAGAGTGTACTCATCCCATCCGAGTGCACCGAGCACCGAGCCGAGGTTGGAGTCGTGGCCGCAGAGGAAGGAGAAACGGCGCTGCTCATTCTTTAGTTCTGCGAGTATCTCCTTTAGCAGCGGATGGGCCAGATTGACGGACAGAGTGCTTGAGGTGAAGAGCACGTCGCCATAGTAGTCCTTGATTGTCGACAGCGTATGCCAGTCTTGCAAACTAAGGTCGTGTCCGAAGGCAGCCTTGCGGTTGTCGGGCTCTTCGTAGTATTGCAGCACGAGGGCATCCACAGCCTTGCAGGCCAGGCTGAGCGACCCCTTCAGCGACGGCTCCTTGCCCAGAGTGAGCGTTATGACAGAGTCGTCGGTCTTGAAACTGCAGGTGTCGCCCTGCTGACAGGCTGCACTTTGCTCGAGATCGAGTACGTCCTCGAGCAGGGCATACTGTGTTCTCATCGCTTCGCCGATACCTGCCATGGTGCCGTTGCCATACTTGTCGGTAATTTAGTTTACTACTACTGTATTCATGCAATAGGCAAGCTCTTTGCTATTCAGCATTTCCTTCAGCTTTTCCCAGTTTTTGGCGCTGAAGAAAGAGAGGGACACAGATTGCTCTGCCATGAATTTGTCAGCATTGCTCCTTGATATGAGCACTACAGGCATGAGGGCATAGTCGTTTTCCTCTTTCGGCTGGAAGGAGTCGAGAATGTGAGGTTGGGCTGTAGTCTTAATGGTTGTGCCAACGGCAACATTTTCAAGAGTCACCCTGTAGACCTTCAGGTGTTTAGTGTCCAAGTAGTCGTTGATGCCTGGATATTTCTGTTCTGATTCTTCTACACGCCAAATTGCCAGGGTCGGATCATTGTCAAAGAATTTTTTCTCAAGCGCTGTCAGCTGACCATTGGGGGTCGTGCTCTTGTCAATCTTCATGGTAGTCTCCTTGCCCTTGGCATCGGTGTAGATGAAGTCGAGCGTCATCATGTCAAGGGTCTTCTCATGCATCACCAGGTCGAGCGTCACCGTATAGGCCGTGGGCGTTTCCGGCTGGGGCGTTGGCGTTGGGGCAGGACTGTCATCGTCGTCCTTGTTGCACGCAGTGAACACGGTTGCAATTGCGCCGCAAAAGAGGATGGCGGCGAACATCCTAAAGAAATTCTTTTTCATCTTGTTTGTTTTTTTGTGGATAATTAAATTATATTATTCTTTTTCTATATATTCAAAATGCTGGAAGTCCTTGCATGACGTCCAGTCGCCACCCCACTCGAAGCCAGCCTCGATGAAGAGTTTGTAGCAGAGGTCGTTGTGGTCTATCTTGTAGGGGAAGTCCCAGTCGCGCTTGCAATAGGGCTCGGCCGTGGCGGGCTGGATGTAGCGTGTGCCGTCTTCGCGGTCTTTGTAGTATGGATTGTAGAGGGTGTTGATGTCGACAGCCACGCCGCGTGCGTGCTTCGACAGTTTAGCAGTGCCGCTGATTGGCCGGTAGCAGAAGCACGAAGAGTTGTTGTCGCGCATCTGGGCCTCGTCGTCGGCATCATAGACGTCGGGCAGCACCATGAGCTGTATGGGATATTTGGCATCGAAGAGCTTGCGCAAGATGCCGAGCACGATATCACCTATCTGCTCGTTGCAGATCATCTCGCCCACGTGCATCTGGTTGTCATAGTCCCAGTGGAGTACCTTCACGTGTTGCAGGTTGTCACGCCCGATATAGGGGTTGTCCTTGTAGGTCTTGCCCTGCATGCGCTCCCACACTTCGTCGCTGATATAATCAGCCATGAAGCACTTTTCCAGACCAAAGGCATCGACGGCCTCCTGTGAGACCGTGGTGCCGGCACGCCACTCCCGCAGGTTCTCCAATCCGGGTATGTCGGGCTGGTCACTGTTGCCCCCGTCGTCTTCCAGATTCTTCAAACCGAAGGGGTTGCCTGTAGGCATCTGACTGTTCTCTGCCAGCCAGTGGCCCCAGCCGGTGTTATCGTGGAAGGCAGTAGCCTTGTAGGAGTCGCCGAAGGTGAACTTATAGTCTGTGTCGTCTGTCAGTTCCTGAGCGAAGGTCGTCTTGTCGACAAGGGCTACCGACAGGGTGTAGGCGCTGAGGAAATCAGGGCGGCAGTTGACATAATCGCTGGCGAGGAATGCTTTGTCGAACGATGCGCGGAGGTCCTTGCTGATGGCTTGGAGCTGAGCGTCGCCCGTCTCGCGGGCCAGGCAGTCGGCATAGTCGGCGGCATCGAAAAGGGTGGCGCCCTGGTAAGGCTGATAGACCTTGCATGTGGCACTGTCGACGGCTTCCTGCTGAGAGGGATATATTTCACGGATGCGACTGCAGAGGCGGTCCATTTGCGCGTTGACATCCTCAATGTCCAGGGACTTCATGAAGAACAGGTCGCCATTACATTTGTCCGGGGCCATGACATACAAAGCCTTCCAGTGGTCAAGATTGGCAAACATCTGCTTCGTGGCGGCCTCGATGCCATTGGTCTGCAGCAAACCCTTGACAAACTCGGCGATGATGTCGCCGTCGCTGGACAGCACATGCTCCGAACCGACATAATAATCGGTCAGGTTGCGCAGTGTGGTCAGCGATTCCAGATTGCCCATCAGGCAGTTGTGGAAGAAAATCATCTGCGGATGCTTGATGTCAGAAGCCTCGATGGCCCCCTTGAACTCATACATGTTCATGCCACGGCCTTTGAAACCCTTGTCGTAGAGCACGGCACGGGTGGTAGCCACAGGCTCCTTGTAGAAGTCGTCAAGGGCATTAAAGCCTGCACCGTGGCCGTAGAGCATCAGGATAAAGTTCTTCGCGGGGGCTGTCTTGGCAGCCCAGTTTAGCTGTGCGGTCAGGTTCTCCTGGCTGTAGAGCTGGAACTGCGAATTCTCCTCAAAACAGGCCTCGGTGCGCAACTTCTCGAGGTCGGTGTCTGCCGTCAGTTCAAAGCGCAGCACCTCGTCCTCGTTGGCATACTTGCCCGTGAAGGTGCTTGTCTCGTCATGATGGCCATACTTATAGAAGAACAGTACGCGCACCTTCTTCTGACTGTTGGCAAGCAAAGGCTTCAGACGAAGATACACGCTCTCAATAATGTCGTCCATCTGACCGCCGGCATGACCGTAGATGAACAGGGTGTAGTCAGCCAGTTCTCCCGCAGGTGTCGGTCCAGGAGTCGGATTGTCCTTGTTGTCAGTGCTTTCGCTGCACGATGTGAGCGCCATTGTGCCGCATAATAGGATGGCGGCCAGCATCCATAATAGATTCTTTCTCATTGTCTATTTGTTTCTTTGTTTTACTTGCATTTGATGTCCTTGAACTGCCAGGTGGTGGAAGGCTCGATGAGGTCGAACTCACTGGCATCGACAGGCAGGGCGGGGAAGATAAGGGCGAAGCGCAGCTTCTGGTAGGGCCAGGGGATGAAGGTCTTTGCGGGGGCTATCGTCACGTTCTGCACGCTGGCCAGTCCCAGCTTGCCGCCCTTGTTGCCCTTGATGTAGGCGGCTCCCTTGATATAGACCGGAAGATTTGCTGAGTAGGCCTCTATCTCCATCTCCACTCGTGTCTCACTGTTGGAGCACGCCACGCGTAGGATTTTCACGCCGCTGGCATTCTTCTTGTTCACGAAGACAGGATTTTCGCGCATGTAACGATAAGCGGAATAATCGGCGAGCGTCACCTCGGCGTTGTGAAGGATGCTGGGGCCGTCGTCCTCACGTTCGGCCTTGACGTAGAGACTGGTAATTTTCTGCGAGATGGCGCGCTGGTCGGTGTAGCTGTACTTGCAGTTCAGCTTGGCCGCCTCCTCATATTTCTCCAGAGCCTCTTCCCAGTTCTCTGCAGCCTCGAGAGCCTTGGCCTCGGTCATGGCATCCTGGAAGCTCTGTTCAAACTCTACTTTCTGACGGGCCAGGATTTCCATCTCCTTCTTTCGCTCTGCCGACTCAAGAGCGGCATTGGCCAGTCCAAACACCCCTCTGATTGCGCTCTGAGTATCGTAGTTAGTCCATTGAGCGCTGGCATTAGTGGATATCGCCAGCACCATGAACAGTAGTAAGGCACTTTTCTTTCTCATCGTTATTTGTGATTAATTGTTATTTGCAAATATAATATTCATTGCCATACTTGTCCTTGCCATACATGACTGTCGCGGGCAGATTTTTCAAAGTGAACGTCGGTTCGTCGGTGATGGCACTTAAGGTGCCCTGACGGGTGAAGACGATACCGGGCAATTCGGATGATTCTTCGCTGATGTCCTGCCAATCCTTCAGCGACAGGTGTTCAACAGTGGCAATGGGATAGAAGTGGTAATCATTATATGATAATAATGTGCAACCGTTGATTTCCACATTCTCATTCGCGCTCTCGTACCTTACACTGCAGTTGAAGCCGGGCAAGTCGGTCAGCTTGTAACTGCCTTGTGATGAGAAGTAATTATTGCGGAATTGGGGATTAATAGCTACATAGATGGCTTGGCCGCTGAGATGGCGCTCCAGTAGTTCTGCAACAGGCGCTATGAAGGGATTATCTTTGGTGTACATCTTGTCCATGGCCGCACGTATTTTCTCCACGTCGGCAGCATCCTGCTTTTCGTCGTAGTTAGCTGGGGCGGCGACATTCTTCAACAATATGTTGATGGGTGTGATGACGTCATCCTGAACGCCCTTTATGGCCTCTGCCAGACGCCCGTCGCGGAAGAGGAGGTGCATGGCCAGCGACATCTCATAGCTCTCACTGTCGAGATCAGCAGCGAGGTCTAAATCATAGAGCAGTTGGTAGTCGCTGAAGGCGGCATGGATGACGCTGAGGCAGAAATACTCCGCCGTACTCTCGTCAACGTCGGTCTGGCGGATGCCTGCGGCTTCAATGGGGTATTGTGACTCATACTTCTGAGTCCAGTATTTGGCCCTGGCATACTGGGCATCCTTCTGGCTGGGGTCCTCCCATGCCTTAAGCAGGGCCAGCAGAGCCAACTTTCGATAGATGCGCGGCTCATAGACCACGGGGTAAACCTGTTCCCGGCTGTAATGGGGGCTTCCCAAATTGTTCCATCCTCTGAGGGATTGCACATATTTGTGGAACGACTCATGGTAGAATGTATGAAGCAGAAGATAGGCATTGTCTTGAAGTGTCGGTTCCCTTTTGCCTAACATTTTGTACACTTCTGCCATCATCTTCCACTTTCCAGGAGAAATGATCTGCAGACAGCAGTTCTTGCCCTGAAACATAAAGAAGCAGTAATCGGCATTACCAACTTCACTGAGACCCTTAACGAGGGCATCGTCCCATTCTGTCTGTGGTATCTCACGCTTGCCATTGGCATTTATAAAATAGACCTTGTCACAGCTCTCGTTAGTCAGCAGCAAGTTAAAGTCTGCGGGGTCGGCATCCTCGTTCCAGAACTTACGGATGTAGGGATGACAGCGCTTCACGCCTGCGGTCAGCCATTCGGCCATGCTCTCGAAGTCCTCCTTCAGTTCAGGCATCGCAGCCTCTCCCGGCGTGACTGGCTGAACAGGATCGTCTTTTTCACTGCACGATGCTAACATCATTGTGCCGCAGAAGGCAATAGGGAGCACCAATTGTCGGAAGGCGGCAAGTGTCCAATTGTAATTCTTCATAATAATGCGTTTGTTTTAATAGTTCTAAAATAATGGTTTTTGTTTCTGCAAATGTACTAAATTTCTTTATCTAATAAGGTTGGCGAGCGGGAATAATTAACAGATTTGTTGCGCAGGCAGCGCCGTTTTGCGCAAATACTTTTGTTTTTCTTCCTTTTTTAAGCATAAAAGTAGTATCTTTGCAGCGACATTTACATATTATAATACATGAGTCATCAGGAACAAGACATGACCGCCTTTGAGGCGGTGGAAAGTATTGAGAGTAAATATCGGGTGAACTATGTTGACAGCGGGATGCCCCGCTGGCTCATTGAAGCAGCTTTCGTCTGTTGCCTCATTCAGGCTGTATGCAACTGGTCGCCGCTATTGCATTGGATGGAGGAGCATGCTTCGTGGGCGTTGGCCGTCATTCAAACTTTCGGCGCTCTGGTAATGTACATTGGACTTCTGCGTGGCATGAAGCCCCTCTATAGACCAATGACAGTGGCGTGGTGGATTGTCATTGCGCTGAACATTGCCGGCTTTGTTGCTGTGCTGATTCCGGCATTGATGTATTCTATGGGACTGCCCATAGCCGTGACGCTGATGGTGGTCTATCTGCCGCTTGGCTGTTTCATCGCCTACTGTTACCGCGGACGGCTTCGCCAGGTGGGTATTTGGATGGCAGTCTATATCCTCGTCTCAAGCATTGTTCCCGTGCTATGGTATGTGCTGGGAGGGCAAGACTCAGACCTCACCTACTGGGTGATGGAGATTTCCACCATAGGTGTTATCCTTGTGTATGCGTGGATATTGCGCAGAGTATTAATAAGGTGAAGATGAAAGGCGAAACATTTGCTGTCGCTTTTCACTCTTCACTCTTCTCTTTTTCTTTACTGCAAGCCATGCGGTACTGCACCGGAGTGATGCCCAGCCGTCGCTTTACTTCGGTCTGAAATGTGCGGCGTCCGCCAAAACCAGCCTCTGCGCCCACAGCCTCGATTGTCCAGTTCGGTTCTTCGCGTAGCAGGCGGCACCCCTCTAAGAAACGCTTCTCGTTGATATAGTCACCTAAGCTGTTATACTTAGGATGATCCTTGAAGAGCGCGCTAAGCCGTTTCTGTGTCAGTCCGAGGGCTTTTGCCATCACCTTCAGCGTCAAACCACTATCGGTGAAGAGACGCGTCTCCTCCATCTGCTTGTCCAGCCACGCCAACAGTTCCTCATCAGTCATGTCGCTGGTCTGGCTGATGTGCTCGCGCAACTGCCGCGTCTGTTCGTGCAACTTTGCTACCTCATCCGGGATGTCGCTTCTTCGTTGGATCGCATTTTCAAGTGCTTCTTTACTGTCCTTCAATTCTTCGGTCAGCACCTTGTTCTGCTCCAGTAACGCATTTTGGTTTTCCACCAATTTCGTGTTGGCAGAGATAATTTCCTTCGCAGTAGCATTTTGCAGCACCACCGTGATGATAAAGGCTATCAACAACACGATGACGATGGCAGCGATGAGTATTTGTGGTCCTGACATAGGAATGCGCAATTTGATTGGCTTCAAGATTAATTTTGCGTGCAAAGTTACACTTTCTTCCAGAGATTCTGACTTTTTTCCCTAAAAAGACTGAATGTTATTGTGCAAAAAAACAGATTTTGCGCAAAAATATTCCTCGATTTGAGAAATCTGATGTGATGTCAGGCCGTGAACCCTCCATAATAGATAGACGGTTAACTCTTCTGTCATAATGCGAAAATTTCTCAAAAACTACGGCTATTTCGAAAAAAGCCGTAAATTTGCACCATGGAAAATAGTATATGTTGCAGCAATGTTGGGATAAAATGGCTGGAGATTCATTTTATTCATCTTGCAGAGTTGATAGTTTTTTGCAATTCTTCCAGGAATCGGGCGGCATGCGAGCCGTCCATCTGTGCGTGATGGAACTGGAAGGAGATGGGCAAAGTTTCCTTTAACCAATGCTTGCGATATCTGCCCCACATCACCATCGGATTGTTGAATTGACTGCTGTATTGGTTGACAATGCTGTCGAGTTCCGTTCCGGTCAAGGCCGATGTACCCACGATGACGGCATCCTCGTCCAAGATGTCCTGACAGGTCTGGCGGATGGTTTGTGTCAAATGCAGATAGTTAGCGTTGAACTGTTCCAGATCGTCGGTGACGGCAATGTCGCAGAAACTGAGCCCGCCCTTTACGTTATCCACAATCACATTGATGGCCATGTGGTCGTATTTGTACAGTTTCCCGTCATGTGGCAGCATATAGAACTCCTCTATTCTGGAGGCAGTCTTGCCGATGCACCAGCAGAGCAGCATGTTGAATTTCAGTTCGCGCTTACGGCTCACCTTACAGAGCCGCGTCACGTCGAAGGTCTTCGTGAGCGTCACCATCGGCATGGGCGACTTCATCCACAGTTCGAATGCCATCGCCCGACAGGTCTCTTTGGGATTGATTTCCTGTCTCATCACTCAATCACAAAACTGCGGGGATAAAAATCGCTGTAGAAACGTCCGCCGGTGGCGGTGAACTTCAAGACGCAGTAGTTAGGGTCGGTCACACCGCCAGAGTAGTATTGCTCATCACCCTCGCGCCAGATCATCTCTTTCGAGGCGGCATCCGTTAGTACCTCCATCGTACCTCTGAGCATCATGCCCTTGAAGCCTTCGGCATCGCAGAAATAAATGCTGGCCTTGGGATTAGCCTTGTATTGAGCCACACGTATTGAGAACGTGTTGGTAGTAAAGTAGAACGTTTTGATACCCTCACGCTTGCGTGGCTTCAACATAGCCTTGGTCCAGGGGAAACCGTCCTGATCGACTGATGAGATGTAGGCGATGGACTGTTTGTCGGCCATCTGGGCAATGAGTTCTTTAATGCCAGCCAAAGCGGGGTTGACATTTGTGATTTCATCGTTACTAACATCCAACGTTTGGCGCCAACGCTTCAGCTGGGGAAAGTACGATTTCATCTTGCCAATATACTCCTCTTTGGTGATGGGTTTCTCCAACCCCTCGTTTACTGCACCAACAAACTGCGCACAATGTTCTATCATCTCGTCCATCGTGCAGTCCTGCAAGAACTTTCCATCCCTATAGCAGTACATGCAGTAATCTTCGTTCTTACTGCCGTCGGCATTCGTGCCGAGGACATCCTCTGTTAGCGGCATGCCGCAACTCTGACAAAATCTCTGATCCATATTTCTTCATCTTTATATTTGAATTTACCACTAAGAATCCTTTTGCGCAGGCATTTTATAGCAGGCTTATAATTATTCTTCATATCCTAATTGTCCTGGCAGGCGGAGCTTTTCCTTCTGCGGAAAGGTCGCTTCGTAAGCCTCGAAGGCCTCAGGATGCTCGTCGGCCACGAAATAGCCCTTGGGCGGACAATAAGTTCCCTCACGATTGCCCCAATAGCCAGGAATCAGTTCTTGGGCAAGGAAGAATGGCACATCTTCATCCTTCGGCATATCATGATAATGAATATTGAGTTTGCTGGCCAAATCGAAACCTGCATGTTTGTAGAACCCGATATTGCCCTCCATCTGTAGCAGGCCGATGCCCATTTCCTTGGCCTTTTCTAAGGCATAATTCAGAAGCTTCAGACCGTAGCCCTTGCGCTTGTAGTCGGGGTGGATGCTAATGGGGCCGAATGTCCATGAAGGAAAGTTGGTTCCATCATCAAGAATGATCTCAGCCTTGGAGAACATGACATGGCCGATGATCTTACCAGACGATTGGTACTCACCATCGCCTTCCTCCATGACAAAGTCAAGGTCTGGAATGAAATCTTGATTGGTTCTATACTGATTGAGCACGTAATGCTCTGTGCATCCCGGGCGATAGACGTTCCAGAATGCCTCTCTCGTAAGGTTCTCTACCTCACGATAGTCTTTTGGTTGTTCTAAACGAATGTTCATTGTTCTTTCTTTGAATTTGCCCAG
>CAMVJQ010000038.1 GCA_947167845.1 uncultured Prevotella sp.
CAAGAAAACAAATAGCAGCAGAGAAAAAGAGGTGCAACAGCCATAATTGCGCCCAGGCTATTCTTCACACTTATGCAGATATAGCAGGTGTTAGTGAGGATGAAGCCATGAACATTGCCGGGGCTTTTGGTGGTGGTATGGGAAATATGGAAGGAACTTGTGGCGCACTTGTTGGAGCTGGTCTCGTTTTGGGATTGGTTAATAAGGATAAGGTAAAGTCCATGAAACAGATGCGGCAGATTATGACCAAGTTCCAGGAAAGAAACGGAGCCACACAATGCAATTTGCTGAAGGGAGTTGGTACAAAGGTCGTACTGCGTGAGTGTCCTCTGTGCGTGTCTGATGCAGCAGAGTTTCTTGAAGAACAATTAAATCAAACGCAAAACATATGAAGATAATAAACGAACAACTGATAGACGGTGTGGTGGAACAGGCAAAATTGTCGCCGAGATTGAGGATGAATTATAACTTCCACCAGAGCCTTCAGGACAAGTGTCACCGCTTTCTAAACGCCTTGGAGCCAGGGACTTTCATCCCTGTGCATCACCATCCAGACAAGGATGAGACCTTTGTCATACTGAAAGGCAAGGTCAGAGTCTCAACCTACAATGACCAAGGAGCAGTTATCGCCTCTTGTGTTATCAGCCCTGAAAGCAGAACATACGGTGTGGATATACCAAAGAACGTGTGGCATGGATTAGAGTGTCTTGAACCCAGCGTTCTGCTGGAATGTAAGGCTGGCCCATTCGTAGAGCATGAGGTTGACGGTATCTTGGAGATAAAGGAAGGTAAGGACATCTTTCTGGCTGGTGGATGTTTCTGGGGAACGGAACATTATTTCAAACAGATTGAGGGTGTAGTGGAAACGGCGGTAGGATTCGCCAACGGACATACCGCCAATCCGACATACAAGGAGGTTTATACTGATACGACTGGCTATGCCGAGACGGTGCATGTGAAGTACAATCCTGGTGTGGTCAGTTTGGAGTTCCTGTTGCAGATGTTCTTCAAGGCCATCGACCCTACCAGTCTCAACAAGCAGGGACATGACGAGGGAACACGTTACCGTACAGGCATCTATTATACCAGTGCAGAGGATTTGCCCATCATAGAAAAAGTGTTTAATGAAGTTCAGAAGGAGTATCAGGAACCTCTATGTGTAGAAAAACTGCTTTTGGAGAACTACTATTCAGCCGAAGAGTATCACCAGGACTATCTCGATAAGAATCCGACTGGTTACTGCCACCTCCCTCAGTCACTGTTTGACTTTGCAAGACAAGCAAAGGAAAAGAAATAAATGGCCTGGAAACTGAAATTTCGCTGTAAGGCTTGTGGTTACGAGGCAGAGGTGTACGAGGGACGTGGATTGTTCCGTCAGCAGATAACAGCCATGTCCTGCCCTGACTGCAAGACTATCCAGAATATCGTCGTGGGTGGTATCATTGCAGACGTAGCCCCCTCTTATCGAAGCGAGGTTGGCCGTTTGTGTTTACAGTGTGGCAGCGATAATATCAGATTATGGGACATGAATACCTGTCCGAAGTGCCAGGGTGCAATGGAAGATACAGGAGAAAGGGAATTTTGGACGTGAACAGGATTCATGGACTATTGTTTCTCCCATGATTCAAACATTCGTATTGACACCCATCGAGACAATAAAATCATGCAGCACAACATAACCAAGCCTCTCTTTTTTGTGATTGTCATTCTCCGACGAATTTCTTGATCGTCTTGATGCAAAGGTCACTACTGACGGGCTTTGAGAGGAAATCATCGCATCCGGCCTGAAGCGCCAATTGACGGTCGCTGTCGAAAGCATTGGCCGTAAGAGCCACAACAGGCAGTTCGGGATGTCTCTCCTTGATGGCCTTCGTCGCCTCCAGCCCGTCCATAACCGGCATTTTGATATCCATCAGCACAATGTCAAACCCGCCGTTCTCCACCATTTCCACAGCCTCCTTCCCGTTTTTGGCACGCTCGAATTGATAGAAGCGCTTCAGGATATACGTCATCAGGATAAAATTGCTGTCATTGTCTTCTGCGACTAAAATCTTCTTCATAACCTTATTTATTTATAGTGTTATTACCTTGTCATTAACATCTCATATCTTAATAATTCACAAAATTACATCTTTATCTTCAAAAAAACAAGCGATTCATCATTTTTTTAACTAATTTTGCATCTGATACACGAATAACTACGTAATTACAAACTCAAATAGCAATGAAGATCAAATTTCTAACCAGTGCTTTCGCACTTGCATCTGCCCTGACCATGTCGGCACAAAGCCACGTGATGGAAGTGAAAACCGCAAAGTTGGGGGCACCCGTACAATCCACGATGTACGGTATTTTCTTTGAAGACATCAACTATGCCGCTGACGGCGGGCTCTATGCAGAGATGGTGAAGAACCGCTCGTTTGAGTTCCCGCAGCATCTGATGGGCTGGCGTGCCTATGGCAAGTTCGAGGTACGCGATGACGGGCCTTTCGAGCGCAATCCCCATTATGTGCGGCTCTCCTACTCTGGCCACAGAGACAAGTTCACGGGTCTGGAGAACGAGGGATTCTTCGGCATCGCCGTCAAGAAAGACGCCACCTACCGTTTCTCTGTATGGGCCCGTTGCCCGGAGGGAGGAAAATCGACGCTGGAAGTTCAGTTCGTGGACAATGACACAATGGGAGAGAACCAGCAGTTTGCCACCGCCCGCATCGACATAGCAGGCAAGGAATGGAAGAAGTATACGGCAGAGATCAAGGCTCCGCGCACAGAGGCCAAGGGTGCCCTTCGCCTCTTCCTGCGCAACACGGGCAGGGAAGCAATGGCCACGACCGATGTGGAGCATATCAGCCTGTTCCCCACTGACACTTGGAAAGGCCGTGAGAACGGCATGCGCAAGGACCTGGCCCAGGCCCTGTATGACATGAAGCCCGGCGTGTTCCGCTTCCCAGGCGGATGCATCGTAGAAGGTACCGACCTGGAGACCCGCTATCAGTGGAAGAACTCTGTAGGCCCTGTGGAGAACCGTCCGCTCAACGAGAACCGCTGGCACTACACCTTCGACTATCGTTTCTTCCCCGACTACTATCAGAGTTACGGCCTCGGATTCTTCGAGTTCTTCCAACTCTGCGAGGACTTCGGCTGCGAGGCCCTGCCCGTCATTTCCTGCGGACTGAGTTGCCAGTTCCAGAACCCAGATCCCACCAAGCCCGGGGTACACGTGGCCCTTGACGACCTCGACAGTTATATCCAAGACGCCCTTGACCTCGTGGAATTCGCCAACGGTCCCGTTGACTCCAAGTGGGGCAAGGTGCGCGCCGACATGGGTCACCCGGAGCCCTTCAACCTGAAGTTCCTCGGCGTCGGCAACGAGCAATGGGACTATGACGAGAAGCACGGTGGCTTCGGCCCGGTGTTCACAGAGCGCCTGAAGAAATTCTCTGACGCCATCCGCGCCAAATATCCGCAGTTGAAACTGATTGGCACAACCGGCCCGAACTCAGAAGGCTGGGACTTCGATCTGCTGCAGCCCCGCATGAAGCAGTTGAAAGTGGATCTCTACGATGAGCACTATTACCGCAATGAGGACTGGTTCCTCAGCCACGGCCTGCGCTATGACTCCTATGACCGCAAGGGTCCGAAGGTGTTTGCCGGAGAATATGCCTGCCACGGCAAGAACAAGCACAAGTGGAACCACTACTACACCTCTCTGCTTGAGGCTGCCCACATGACTGGCATCGAGCGAAATGCTGACATCGTCCACATGGCCACTTACGCTCCGCTTTTCGCCCATGTGGAAGGCTGGCAGTGGCGTCCGGACGCCATCTGGTTCGACAATCTGCGCTCGTTCAAGTCTGTCAGTTACTATGTACAGCAATTGTTTGCTACCAACAAGGGCACCAACGTGCTCTCGCTGACGATGGACAAGAAGCCCGTTGCCGGACAGGAAGGCCAGGACGGCCTCTTCGCCTCGTCTGTGTTCGACAAGCAGACTGGTGAAGTCATCATCAAGGTGGTAAACACCTCGAAAAGCGCGCAGCCCGTGACCATCAATCTGACAGGCATCAAGGGAGAGCGCACCGCTGCGACCATCACCCTGAGCCATAACAGCATGGATGACGAGAACACACTCGACAACCCAGAGAAGATCACCCCAAAGAACGGTAGTCTGAAGTTGGAGGCCGACAAGAAGTGTACTGTCATCAATGATGAACTCCCTGCCACCACATTCCGTATCTATAAGGTGAAAAAATAGGCTCTTTCATCAGAGAAGGGACAAAATTATGTAAAAAAGCGGCAAGTCTGAGGATTTGCCGTTTTTTTCATAACTTTGGCTTCGCCGAACTTACTATGCACTCGGAAATGAAAAGAAAAGCCCACTTTTCTTTTGCATTTCACTCGTTTTTTCGTAACTTTGCAGCGGATTATGAGTATAACAAAGATAATAGACAGAAACAGCAGACGATTCTCGTTTGAAGTGCTGCCCCCACTGAAAGGGACAGGCACAGGAAAACTCTTTGCCGACATCGACAAACTGAGAGAGTTCGACCCTGCCTACATCAATATCACGACCCACCACTCGGAGTTCGTCTACAAGCAACTGCCTAACGGGCAATACGAGCGGCTCAGAATACGTCGCCGCCCAGGAACAATCGCCATAGCCGCTGCCATCCAGCAGCGCTACAACATCCCTGTCCAGCCCCACGTCATCTGTAGCGGGGCCACCATTGAGGAAATCGAATACGAACTGCTCGACCTGCAGTTCCTCGGCATCAGCGACCTGCTCCTGCTGCGAGGCGACAAGGTGAAAGAGGACAGCAGATTCACACCGACACCAGGGGGGCATGCCCATACCACGGATCTGATCCGACAGGTAAACCGATTCAATGACGGTTTCTTTGCAGACGACACGCCAATCAGGAATCCTGGAAGAAAATTCGACTTCGGCGTGGCATGCTATCCAGAGAAGCATGAGGAGGCTCCCAACCTGGAGATGGACATGCAATATCTGAAGGAAAAGCAGGATCTGGGCGCACAGTATGCCGTGACACAGTTGTTTTTCGACAACCAGAAATACTTCGACTTTGTCAAGAAGGCCCGGGCGATGGGTATCACCATTCCCATTATACCAGGCATAAAGCCGTTGGCAAAACTGGGGCAACTGACAGTGGTGCCCAAGACCTTCCATTGTGACATCCCAGAGCCACTGGCCAGAGAAATTGTGAAATGCAAGACTGACGAGGATGCCCGTCTGCTGGGAATTGAATGGACGACTGCGCAATGCCAGGAACTGTATCAACATGGCGTTAACAACATCCATTTCTACACCGTATCGGCAGTAGACTCGGTGGTGGAGGTCGCCAAAAGACTACTTTGACTATGCATTGGGACGAGGTGATAGGACAGAAAGAGGTGCAGGAGCGCCTGCTGCAGATGGTCAATGAGAACCGCCTGCCGCACGCACTGATGCTCTGCGGGCCTCAAGGCGCAGGGAAGATGGCCCTTGCGACAGCCTTCGGATGTCACCTGCTGGACGATGGCAGGCCAACATCGAAAGCGATGCTCGACAAACTGGAACACCCTGACCTCCACTTCACTTACCCCACCATCAAACTGCCGTCGATGAGTGCCGAACACAAGCCCGTAAGCGACGACTTCGCACGGGAATGGCACGAGATGATCATGGGAGGTCCCTACTTCACGATGGACCAGTGGATGCAGGCGATGGGCGGAGAAAACCAGCAAGCCATCATCACGGCCGGCGAGAGTGACGACCTGGTGCGCAAACTCTCACTGAAGTCCAGCCAAGGCGGCTATAAGGTGAGCATCATCTGGCTGCCAGAGCGCATGAACATAGAGTGTGCCAACAAGTTGCTGAAACTCATAGAAGAGCCTCCGCTGCAGACTGTCTTCATCATGGTCTGCGAAGAGCCCGACAAACTGCTGGAGACGATTCGCAGCCGTGTGCAGCGCATCGACGTGAAGAAGACCGACAATGCCAGCATCGAGCGGGCACTGATAGAACGGCGCGGCATCAGTGAGGACGCTGCTCACCGCATCAGCCGGCTGGCCAACGGCAACTGGCTCAAAGCCATGGACGAACTGCAGGTAGGGTCGGAGAACGAACAGTTCCTCGATATGTTTATCTCGCTGATGCGCCTGGCATATCAACGGAAGATCAAGGATCTGCGCAAGTGGAGCGAGGTGATGGCAGGCTTCGGACGTGAGAAGCAGAAACGCTGGCTGAACTATTTCCTACGAATGGCCCGGGAAAACTTCATGTACAACTTCCAACAGGAAGAACTGACCTATATGACGCAGAAGGAAGAGGACTTCGCCCACAACTTCGCCCGTTTCGTGAACGAGGGCAATATCCTGGCCATCAACGACCTGGCAAACCGTGCCATACGAGATATCGGGCAGAATGCCAATGCCAAGATCGTCTTCTTCGACTTCGCACTGCAAATGATTATGCTGCTCCTACAGAAATGACTCTGCCCCCCAAGTTAGGGGGATGGGGGTCTGACTGAGCCCCCTAAGTTAGGGGGTTGGGGGTCTGAACAATATACATTTAGAAATTAAGAAATATGGAAGAAAAAAACATAGTGACAACGGTGGGTCGTTCAGACCCCCAATCCCCTGACTCAGGGGGCTCGAAAGAATATCCCATCCGAGTAGGCTGCGACCGTGGCTTGTGCCATCAGGCTGTAGGCCGACAGGACAGACAGTTGAACACCTATGACTGGCTGGCCGACGTGCCAGGCAATATCGAGGATACCGACTTGGTGGAAGTACAGTTTAAGCATACGCGCAAAGGTTATTATCACAACGTGAACAACCTGGATCTGAAGAAAGGCGACATTGTGGCCGTAGAAGCCAGTCCTGGTCATGACATCGGAGTGGTGACACTGACGGGACGCCTGGTGAAATTGCAACTCAAGAAAGCCAACCTGAAGTCGGCCGACGACATCAAGCGCATCTATCGCCTGGCCCGTGAGGTAGACATGCAGAAATACCGCGAAGCCAAGGCGCGCGAGCATTCGACCATGATTGAGAGCCGCGTGATAGCAAAAGGGCTGGGATTGGACATGAAGATTGGCGACGTGGAATATCAAGGTGACGGCAACAAGGCCATCTTCTATTACATTGCCGATGAACGCGTAGACTTCCGACAGTTGATCAAGGATCTGGCAGCAGCCTTCCACGTCCGTATCGAGATGAAGCAAATCGGTGCCCGCCAAGAAGCAGGGCGCATCGGCGGCACAGGGCCTTGCGGACGTGAACTGTGCTGTGCCACATGGATGAAGAACTTCGTCAGCGTCTCGACCAATGCGGCCCGTTTCCAGGACATCTCACTCAATCCGCAGAAACTGGCTGGCATGTGCGCCAAACTGAAGTGCTGTCTGAACTATGAGGTGGATGACTACGTGGAAGCCAGCAGGCGGCTGCCAGGGAAAGAAGTTGTCCTACAGACACAGGATGCCGACTATTACCTCTTCAAGAGCGACATCTTGGCAGAGACGCTCACCTACTCCACCGACAAGAACATCGCAGCCAACCTGGAGACCATCTCCGGCAAACGTGCCAAAGAGATCATCGACATGAACCGCCAAGGAGAAAAGCCTTTGTCACTACAGGAGGACGGCCATGCCAAGCCAACCAAACAGCACGTTGACCTGACTGGAGGTGACATCAGCCGTTTTGACAAAGCCAAGAAAAAGAAGAAAAAGAAGAAGCCCAGCAGCAAGCCCGCTGACAACGCTGCTCCACAAAAGGCCGACAACAAGAACAAGCATGCGAAGGAATAGCCGGGCAGTTGTGATAGGAATCGTCATGACGGTTGCATACGCATTAAGCGCATGCAACCGCTTACCTGTTTACTGTCACTACGAACACGCTCCTTCCGCAGGATGGGAGAAGAATGACACAATCGGTTTTTACGTAAGTTCAGTGAAAGAGGCTGGCTACTACCAAGAGGAACTTGGACTACGCATAGACGACAATTATCCATTCCAAGGTCTGTGCCTGGTCATCGAGCAAACCATTCTCCCGTCAGGCTACAGGCACAACGACACACTGAACTGCAGTCTGTATGACAAGAATGGCGTGGTGAAGGGTTCTGGCATCAAACACTATCAGTATAATTTCCACATGAACACCATTCGCCTGAATGAGGGTGACTCACTTCGCATAGCAATCAGACACAATATGAAACGGGAGATTCTGCCTGGAATCACAGACATCGGCCTCCTCATCAGAAAGCAATAATATATATTAGGTACGCGCGAGATTCCTTCCAGCATCTATCCTCAGGAAGATAAACAGCAACAGCGTGAATCCCCACAGGGAAGAGCCGCCGTAACTGAAGAAAGGCAATGGGATGCCAATAACAGGTGTCAAACCGAGCACCATACCCACATTGATGAACACATGAAAGAGGAAGATGCTCAACACTGAGTAGCCGTAAATCCGTCCAAAGCGATAGGGTTGTCGCTCTGCCAGATGAATCAGCCGGAGTATCAGTGACAAGAAGAGCAGAAGGACACCGGCAGAGCCAACAAATCCCTCCTCTTCACCCACCGTGCAGAAGATGAAGTCTGTATCCTGTTCAGGCACATACTTCAGTTTGGTCTGAGTGCCATTGAGGAAGCCCTTTCCTTCAATACCACCAGAGCCAATGGCTATCTGACTCTGATGCACATTATAACCGGCACCTTTGAGATCTTCTTCCAGCCCCAGCAGTACATTGATACGGACACGCTGGTGAGGCTGCATCACATTATTCAGCACATAGTCTGCCACATTGAAGAACAAGACACTGCCTAACGCGAAAATGGCTATCCAGAGGTAATTGCGGACACGCGTTGCCACCGACTGCCATAACAGATAACCTATCAGCATCGCCGTGATGACCAACTGCACATAGACCATATCAAACGGGATGATGTAAAGTGAGAAAAGCAGGAAGACCACTGTCAGGCCTGTGGTGGCCAATAATATCCGCCAGGCTTCACGCTTGTTATCACAATAGTTAAGCACCATCAAGCCAGAGAACGTCTGAATGAGATAGAGCACGACGAATTTGCCAACTGAGGTAGGCGTATAAAGCAACATGGTGTCCGCATACCGTATGCCCACGACAAAGTAAATCACCATGGCTACACCCGTGAAAAGCACACTGCCCGGCATACCCTCACGGTAAAGCATCAGGAAGAAAGCCAGATAAACGAGAGCAGAACCCGTCTCATGCTGAAGTACAATACAGATCATCGGCATGAATATAAGCAGTAGCGTGAGGGCGAAATACTTCCATTTATGAATATCGTATCCATAGGTAGTCATAAACTTGGCCAATGCGAGTCCAGTGGCGAATTTGGCAAACTCTGCCGGCTGCAAACGTAACGGTCCAAGCACGAGCCATGACCGGGACCCCTTAATCGTATGCGGGTTAAAGATGGTGGCTATCAACAACAATAACAGGAAACCAAAAATAGCATAGGCAAAAGTATCGTAAAAACGGTCATCAAGCAAGACAAGGATCAGAGCCAGCACAATGGATGTACCAATCCAGACAATCTGCATGCCTGAACGGCTGTCCAGGCTGAAGATATCGGTCTCACCATAAGTATAACTGGCACCGCAGACACTGACCCAGCCGAACGTCAGCAGAGCCAGGTAGATGAGAATCGTCCACCAGTCAACAGAGCGCAGCACACTGTTTGATTTATCTGTCTTCCGAGCCATAAGCGATATGTCTGTTCTGGAAACTCTCTGCTCTCTTCATCGAAGCCTCTGAGAGTTTTCCGTGAATATACTGTTCCATAATCAGTCCACCGATGGGCACACCATAAGTAGCACCCCATCCGCCATTCTCCACATAGACGGCCACGGCGATCTTGGGATTGGTCATCGGAGCAAAACCCATGAATACAGAGTGGTCATGACCGCGGTTTTGGGCAGTACCCGTCTTACCGCAGGCTTCAAAATCGTAACGCGACAACTCATGGCACGTACCCCTCAGGGCTGATGAGCGCATGCCCTCCACCACATATTCATACGCCGTCCGACTCGCCTTGGTGAAATGCCGACGGGTATAGGTAGTATCAAGCGGCTCTCCCTGCACCTTCCGCACCACATGAGGCACATAATAATAGCCTCTATTGGCTATTGTCGCACCAAGATTGGCAATCTGAAGAGGTGTGAGCAGCACCTCACCCTGACCGATGGAGATGGAGATGATACTCAGTCCGTTCCACCTTCCCACTTTGCCGTTCTTGTCTGTATGTGCCTTGTCGTAGAATTGTGCATTGGGTATCAAGCCGCGTTTCTCTCCTGGCAGGTCCACGCCCAACTGATAGCCGAATCCCATTGACACCATATAGTCGCGCCAGGTATTCATTGCATTCTGCACCGTTCCATACTTGCTTGTAGCACCAATCATATAATACAAACCCCAGCAGAAAAAGCCGTTGCATGAGGTTGACAGGGCCGGCACTAACGCCAATGGGGCACCATGACCGTGGCATCCCACGTGCAACCCTCTGAAATTAAAGCCGTGAGAACAGGGATAGAGTGTTTGCGGTGTAATGATGCCCTCCGTCAGGAAAGTAAGACCCTGTGAGGTCTTGAAGGTCGATCCAGGCGGGTAGAGTCCCATGATACTTCGGTTGAGCAAGGGCCGCCAGGGGTCACGACTCAACAATTTGTGATTCTTACTACGCTCACGCCCCACCATCATTCTGGCATCATAAGAGGGCGAAGACACCATACACAGGATTTCACCCGTAGAAGGTTCGATGGCGACGATACTGCCTATTTTCCCCTCCATCAGACGTTCTCCCAAGGCTTGTAGTTCATAATCGATGCTGAGTGTCAGGTTCTTGCCCGGCACAGGCTTACGGTCAAGGGCTCCATTCTGATAGCGCCCCTGAATGCGCCCATGGGCATCGCGCAATAGAATCTGAATGCCTTTCTCACCCCGTAATTGCTTCTCATAACTGCGTTCTACCCCCTGCTTCCCGATATAATCGCCAGGTTGGTAGTAGTCATCCTGCTCTATATCGGCTGGCGACACTTCTGCTACATCACCCAGCACATGGGCCGCCATCCCCGATTGATACTGACGGACACTTCGCTTCTGCACGTAAAAGCCAGGAAAACGGAACATCTTCTCTTGGAAGATACTGAAATCCCTGTCACTGAGTTGGCTCAAAAACAATTGTTGTGTAAAAGGGGAATAGCCGGGATTCTTATTGCGGTCCTTTATGGTCTCCATACGCTTATCAAACTCTTCCTTGGTGATATTCAGCGCATTGCAAAACTCCATTGTGTCCAGATGATCCTTGGCCTCATTCATCACCACCATGATGTCATACGCGGGCTGATTGAACACCATCAATTTTCCGTTCCGGTCTGTGATATTTCCACGTGAAGGAAACTCCACCTTTTTTAGAAAAGCATTCGAGTCAGCACTCTTCTTATAGTCATCACTGGTAATCTGCAAAGTGAACAGACGGATTATATAGACGGTCACGATCAAAATAGCCACCGTCCCTATTACATACTTTCTATTCTCCAGATTATCGTAGTCCTTCACTTCCCGCGAACACTTTCAATTGCCAGAACCAATACCAACGTAAGCAATGCACTGCTGCCCGCGCACTCCAGCCAGAGAATCCAGTCAAAGAAGTTGAAGGCTTCCAAGGCAAAGAATACCAGACAGAAGAGTATCAGCAGAATCGCAGAGAACAGTCCAAACCTGCCCCATCCCAGGGTACTCACAGAGACCTCCAGATCCTCAATGGAATCACGTGGTACAAACAATTCCAGCAAATAGGGCTGTATGATACCTATCAGTGTCAATGAGCCCGCCGCCAGTCCCGGTGTATTAGAGAATACATCGACTGCCAGCCCCAAGGCGAAATTCCATAACAGTAAAGCCCACTTTGGCGTGCTGCGCCGGAAAGTAATAGGGAAATAGGCATAGAGCAATGGTATGGCCAATCCAAACAGATGAATATGGTTCAGTACCAGCACCTGAGCCAGAGTCAGCAGGACAAACCATCCTAGTCGTTTGAATATCTCTATTGACATACTACCAATCTCCTATCTATTCGCATTGCTATTTGCTGACCGCCATAGAATCGCGTGCCGCTTCCAAAAGGCGGGCACGCTCGGCAACACTTTTATCACTTATCACACAGACATCACGCAGACAGCCAAAGTCTGTACTCAGCCGCACTTGTAACTTATACGACAAACCGTCGCTAGAGTTGAATACCTTCTCAATCTTTCCAACCAAAACACCTGGAGGGAATATGGACGAGTAGCCACTCGTCACCACCCACTCTCCACGCTTGAAATGGGCATGCCTGGGGATATCATCCACAAAAGCCACGGAAGGGTCGACGCCGTTCCAATGGAGATAGCCGAAATAATTTCGGTCGCGGATGGCACAACTGATACGCGACATCGTGGTATTAAGAACAGGAATGACAACTGAATAATGTGCCGAGACCAAATAGACGACGCCCACGACACCATTGCCACAGGCGACGCCCATATCCACCTCCACACCGTCGGCACTGCCTTTGTCGATGGTAATCAGATTCTCCTTCTTATTGAGAGTGTTCGACACCACTTTTGCCGGAATCAGTCGATACTGGCTCAGGAACTGTAACTCCTGACGCTCCCTGACTGTCGTATCCTGCGTTGCCTGCATATAGAGACGGCGCAACTGGTCTGCCTGCCTTTCCAGGTAAAAATTACGGAGTGTCAACTCCTCATTTGCCCTCACCATGGAAAAGAAAGAAGTAACGCCACTCTCCATTTCATACACCTTGCCAACCACACTGTTGGCTGACGATAGCCATGCACTGCTCTGGTAACTGTTATATCTGAACAGCAACACGGCACTGATGACCTCCAGAAATATGAAAAGGAACCAGTGATGATACTTTATCAGGAAATCCAGCAGATTGCGCATTCCCTATTCTCCTTATTAACGCATCAGGAATGAGAAACGGTCGATATTCTTCAGCGCTACGCCTGCACCCTTTGCGACACTGTGCAGGGGATCTTCAGGCACATGGAAGGGGATATTGATCTTATTCTCCAGACGACGGTCAAGGCCACGCAGCAGGGCGCCGCCTCCTGAGAGGTAAATACCATTCTGCACGATATCAGCATACAGTTCCGGCGGTGTATTCTCCAGTGCAGAAAGCACAGCACTCTCAATACGGGCAACGGTCTTGTCAAGACAATGCGCTATTTCCTGATAGCATACAGGCACCTCCATCGGGAGTGCAGTAATACGGTTCGGTCCATGGACGATGAAATCATCAGGTGCCTCGTCGCCAAGGTCTGTCAGTGCCGAACCCACCGCAATCTTGATACGTTCAGCCATACGCTCACTGACCTTCACATTATGCTGACGCGACATGTAGTCCTGAATATCCGAGTTGAGGTCGTCACCGGCCACCTTGATACTGGTATTAGCCACAATACCTCCAAGGGAGATAACGGCAATCTCAGTGGTGCCGCCACCGATGTCAACAATCATATTCCCCTCAGGAGCCTCTACGTCGATGCCAATACCGATAGCAGCAGCCATCGGTTCGAATATCAGATAGACATCACGTCCGTCAGCGTGCTCAGCAGAGTCACGGACGGCACGCAGTTCCACCTCCGTAGAACCAGACGGGACACCTATCACCATACGCAACGAGGGGGTGAACAGGCGGCTACCAGTGTGAACCATCTTTATCAGACCACGCATCATCTGCTCACAGGCAGAGAAGTCGGCAATCACGCCGTCACGGAGTGGCCTAATGGTCCGGATATTGTCATGCGTCTTCTCATACATCATCTTGGCCTGGGACCCCACGGCTATCATCTTGTCGGTACGACGGTCGAGTGCCACCACCGACGGCTCATCCACTACGATCTTGTCATCACTGATAATAATCGTATTAGCCGTTCCCAGGTCCATTGCTATCTCCTGGACAAAACTAAAAAATCCCATAAACTAATCTTAATTCTTAAAACCTTAATTCTTATTTCTTTTCAAACCAACTGTGAATGGCGGTATCATAGTGTGAACTAACACCGAAGGCACGGGTAGCAAACATACGGCGCTGCTCCTTGGTGGTTTCTGCGCCCTGCTTGTTCAGTATGTCCAGAAGTACGCTGTATTCTGCCTTACTTGGCACGATCACCACATCATTGAAATTCTTGGCTCCAGCACGGATGAGCGAGATGCCACCGATATCAATCTTCTCGATGATATCCTCTTCTGAGGCACCGCTGGCAACGGTCTGCTCAAACGGATACAAGTCGACAATGACCAAGTCAATCTCAGGAATCTCATACTGTTTCATCTGCTCCTGATCCCCTTCGTTGTCCCGACGTCCAAGGATACCTCCGAACACTTTCGGATGAAGGGTCTTCACACGGCCGCCCAGAATAGAAGGGTATGTTGTCACATCCTCAACCTTCTGGCATTCATAGCCCAGCGACTCAATAAATTTCTGCGTTCCGCCAGTAGACATGAATTTCACGCCCTCCTCATTCAATTTCTTAAGGAGTTCATCTAACCCGTCCTTGTGGAATACCGACACCAATGCGGTCTTAATCTTCTTTATTTCTGCCATTTTTCTTTTTATAACGTTATAAAATTCGAATTAGGCTGCAAAGATACAAAAAAAGCAATAGATTAAAAACAAGAAACCACAGATTTCACAGAATTTCACAGATTTAATTATTATAAATCAACTTCATCTGTGAATATCTGTGCAATCTGTGGCTTTGACCGCACGGTTTGAGGCCCAAAAAATCAATCCAGATGGAACACTTCCTGAATAGGCACGGTGACGGGCGAATTGTCTGGATTCACCTCCATTATGTCGGCCATCATATCCCACCATTTCTGGGTGATGGGATCCACATTCTCTGTGTCTTGGGAATTACCATCTCCTGAGCACTCCTGATAGCCGAACAGGATATTCGTATCCTTGTCCCAATAGATGCTGTAGTTACTCACTCCGCCGTCCTTGATCATCTTCACCAGTTCTGGCCAGATGGCTGCATGACGCTTTTCATACTCTTTCTCACAACCTGGTTTCAGGTACATCTTAAACGCAAATCTTTTCATAATCTATATCATTGTTAAAATCAAGTTCCACATCATCAGTTTCCGTCAGGTTTGGTCAGACTACTGCCTGTAGACATATACCAGACAAAAGCATCTGGATTGTCAGGATGTTTCGGGTCAAAATCCTGCCATCCATCACGCAAACTATTAACCAACGGTGAATTTATCTGTTTCAGCCCCATCACCACCATCTTGGCTATTTCCCAGGCACCAAAAGGATTGAAATGAGTATTGTCAGCCAAGGGCTTATCCTGTCCCGGGAAAGTATTGGCAGGATAGTGAACGAGCGACTTTTTAGACCCCTCTTCACCCAAAGCCTCATAGAATGCCGTCGACATACTGGTCAAGTCGATCACCGGCACCTTTTCCCGCCTGGCAACAGTTTTCATGGCTTCAGGATAATCTCCATGGGTGTTGTTGATAGTCTTGTGGTCTGCATTGAAGGCGCGACGGGCTGTCGGTGTACAGAATATGATATTGCCCCCTGCTTCTCTCACGCGGTCGGCAAAGATCTTCAGGTTACGGGAATAAGAATACCAGGCACCGTCACCCGCCTTCTTTTCTTTTTCATCGTTGTGGCCAAACTCCACGATGACGTAGTCGCCTTTCTTGATTTGTGTCAGGATTTTATCCAAACGCAACTGTGCCAGGAACGTCGTGCATGAAAGGCCGCTCTCAGCGAAATTGGCTATAGCCACCTGTGGGGAGAACCAGCGGGTTATCATCTGTCCCCACGAAGCCCACGGCTCGTTCTCCTGATCCACGACCGTCGAATTACCGCAAAGGAAGACGGTCGTGACATCCTTGGCCGGCTCTATCTGTATGCGCTGAACGGCAGGTACAGGACCGCAGAAAGAGAGGTTCAGCGAGTCGTCCCAATTCTTATATTCCACTTCACGCGGCTTCAGTTTCACCTTTGTCTCTCCACTGATGACAGGCGAATGCTTATTGACGACGAAGGATACCGTCTGATATTTGCCTTTCTTCGTCGTCACCATGTCTGAATAGTGACGACGCGACTCTGCACGCACCACCGTCTGTCCAGGCTTTTTCTTGTTACCTAATGTTACTGTCACCTTATAGTTACCGTCTGGCACGGCAAAGGACACCGCAAATGGTTGGTTACTCACTTTGTTCAGTACCGTGTCAATCTTCTGTGCCATACTATAGGACAGACTGCCGATGATAAATGATATACTCAATAATAGCCGTTTCATATTCTCTGTTTTTTTACTTCTCTATATCTTCATTAATCACGTCTTCCAGTATAATGTCAGGCCGTTCATCCGGTCGCATCAGTTCGAACTTCACATTCCGTAGCCGCAGACCGTCCACATGGCGGGCAAAGAGCCCATAGGCTGGTGTCGGACCAGCCCAGCGCGGCTCCGGATAGTTCGTGCCCTGCTCCCGATAAGGTTTGTCCACCTTCTGCCCCCCACCTCTGTATTGGATGCGGATATTGCTCAATGAGACATTCTTGATGGGTGTACCCTCCATACCAGTAATAATGATGCCTGCCAGCGAGTCGCAGTCATCGGCTATCACATTATTAATATAAATATCCCGGGCTGAACTGACCTCTGTTCGCTCTTTCGGACCACGGTTACGGCAGCCTGTCGTGATATAGATGGGATAGTGGTGTACGTGGCTCAGTGAGATATTGTCCACCACGATATTCTCCATACGGCCCTGGTCGACCTCTTCGAAGGCCAGGCCACTGCTCCACATGCAGGTGCAGTTGGAAATGGTGATATTCCGGTAGCCGCCATTCGACTCCGTGCCGAGTTTGATACGTCCGCACACCCAGTTCACCTTCTCCGGCACATAGGTTCCGTCGAGGAACGTACCGAGTTTATAGCCTGTCACGATGCAGTTTGTGATGAGGATATGCTCGCAGAGCACTGGCTTCTTCAGCGCATACGAACTCTTCAGCACGATGGCGTCGTCATTAGGAGTATTGACTTTCGTATTGCTGACGGTGAAATACTTGCAGCAGTCGATGTCGATGCCGTCACGATTGGTGTCGATGGTCACATTGTCGATGGTACCGATCTCACACCCTGTCGTGATGATTGCGAAATGCCCGCCACGGAAGATGGTGATGTCGCGGATAGTCACGTTACGGCATTGTTTCAGCGCGATGGCCTTGTCGCCAGTACCTATCGAACCGCCCTCTACGTTGCCGGCCTTCTCCGTATCTCGCTTTGTCAGGCCCTCGCCGTCTATCATTCCGTGACCGGTGATGCTGACGTTCTGCTGCCCTTCTGCCCAGATAAGGGAGTTGTGAAAGTAAGTGTGGCCGCCGTCCTGATACTCCGGCGCGCCAAACACTTCACTCTCGTCGTAGGCCTTCATACTGGCAGGGGCAGCCACAATCTTCGTTCCCGCCATCAGATGCAGGTCGACATTACTCTTCAGCCGGATACTGCCACAGAGATAGGTTCCCGCAGGCAGTATGACCTGCCCGCCCCCATTGGTTGCTGCGGCCTCAATAGCCTTATTGATAGCCACATGGTCAAGCACCTTACCGTCACCCCTCGCACCGAAGTCGCGCACATTGTATTGGGCAGCACTCAGACAGGAGGCCAGATGCAGGATAAATAGACTCAGTAGTAATCGTTTCATATTTCGCGTAGTTTGTTTCGGTGCTGCAAAGATAAGCATAATTTCCGTAAAAAGAACTGCATTTTTTGAGATTCAGCCCCTAATCTTTGATTATTTTTAAACTTTGACCGAATTCCATAGTCAAAATGACATAAACAACTACTAAAGCAACAAAACCATGAACAGGAAACTATCACTTCTGGGCCTGGCCTTCTTCTGTCAACTGACTTCCATGACAGCGCAGCCCCGTTATGACTTCAGCCAGTTACAGCGTGAACATCTCGACCGTGGTGTCGTAGCCATCCGCGATGGCGGCAAAGTCGTCGTCAGTTGGCGCACGCTCACCTCCGACAAGACGGGCGAACCATTCGACATCTACCGTAACGGTCAGAGACTGAACCAGAGCCCACTCACGACAGGCGGCACTTTCTACATCGACGAGCAACCGCTCCAGACGGATGCCACCTATGAAATAAAGGGAGGCGGCAAGAACGGCACCTTCCTGCTAAAGGCCGATGCGCCAGAGAGGTATCTCCCCGTGAAACTGCAGAAGCCTGCTGACGGAACGGCTCCTAACGGCCGGACCTACTCATATACTGCCAACGATGCTTCAGTGGCCGATGTCGACGGTGACGGACAGTATGAAATCATTCTGAAATGGGATCCTACCAATGCACACGACAATGCCCACGACGGATTCACCGGCCCTACCCTTTTCGACTGCTACCGTCTCGACGGCACCCTGCTCTGGCGCATCGATATGGGTATCAATATCCGCAGTGGTGCCCACTACGTGCCCTTCATCGTCTATGACCTCGATGGTGACGGACGGGCTGAATTCATCGTAAGAACGGCTGATGGCACACACGATGCCAAAGGTAACGTCATTGGCGATCCGAAGGCCGACTATCGTCACGGGCAGCATCCTCCAAAGGAGCAACAAGGCAAGGGCCAGTTCAACGGCCAGCAAGAGTGGGCCCGCTACAACAATTCAAGACGCCCGATGACAGGACGCATCCTGACAGGCCCTGAGTATATCACCGTATTCAATGGACTCACAGGCGAAGCGATGGACACGAAGCCATACGTGCCGCAGCGAGGAGACCCCAACACCTGGGGCGACGCCTACGCCAACCGTTCTGACCGCATGTTGGCTGCGGTAGGCTACCTTGACGGCATCCATGCCTCTGCCATCTTCTGCCGAGGCTATTACACGCGCACCGTCATAGCCGCATGGGACTGGGACGGGAAAGAGTTGAAGCAGCACTGGGTGTTTGACACTGACGAAGAGGGCACTGGTAAGGACGGTAAGCCGCAGAGCAGTTATGCCGGACAGGGCAACCACAATCTCCGCGTGGCCGATGTCGACGGTGACGGCTGCGACGAGATCACTTACGGCTCAATGGCTGTCGACAACGACGGGCAAGGCCTCTACAATACGGGCATGGGCCACGGCGACGCCATCCACCTGATGGCCTTCGACCCCAGCACCGACGAACTGCAGGTATGGGACTGCCACGAGAACCGTCGCGACGGCTCTGACTTCCGCAATGCCCGCACCGGAGAGGTCATCTTCCAGATACCCTCCAAGAGCGACGTGGGCCGTGCGATGGCTGCCGATATCGACCCCACTAATCCCGGACTGGAGATGTGGAGCAGCGACAGCCATGGCATCCGCAACATCAAGGGCGAGACTATCAATGATGCAAAGGACCCTGACGACCCGCAGCACCAGCAGCATCTCAGCATCAACGGCCGATACCTGTCCATCAACTTCGGCATCTGGTGGGACGGCGACCTGCTCCGCGAACTGCTCGACCGTGAGACCGTCTCGAAGTATGACTGGCAGCAGAAGCAGATTATTGATATCGTGAAGTTCCCCGAGGTCAAGTTCAACAACGGCACGAAGTCTAATCCGGCCCTCGCTGCCGACATCCTCGGCGATTGGCGAGAGGAAGTCATTGCCCGTACCGGCGACAGCAGCGAACTGCGCATTTTCGTCAGTCCCATTCCCACCGACTACCGCATCAACTGCCTGATGGAAGACATCCCCTACCGGCTCAGCACAGCAGCCCAGAACGTAGGCTACAACCAGCCCTCCGAACCCGGTTTCTATCTGGGGCCAGACAAGACCGTCTGCCCGTTCCTCAAATAGGACGAAAAAGCCTCACTGGAAAGGTGAGGCTTTTTCGTCCTATTTGAGTTTCGGTTTCAACTCGTCCGGTGAGTCCTTCGTAAACATGTTGACGGGCGGGGCCTGACGCGTAAAGAAATCAGTGACGACCTTCGGCTGGAGCGTCAGTCTCGGGCGGAAGTCATCGCTCTGCATATAGGCGAGGATGGCGTGCCTCATCTGCCGGGCTACGAGGCGATGCTCCAGATCTGAGGTGATGTCCATCGTCGTCATCAGCAGTCGGCCCTTCAGCACGTTAGCCTCTATGAGCATACCCAGTTTTCTGGAGACGTGCCAGGTGTCTATAGGCTGAATGGGCGGCTGATAGTCGGCTGGCAGTTCCATCAGGTTCATCACCTGAGCACGGTTCAGCAACTCCCACCAGTTCAGATTGCTCCAGTTATCGGTTGGGAAGTCGTACTTGAAGAGCGGATGCGACGTGTCGATATAGGCACCCGTCGTGTGGGGCGGACGCATCTTGAACCATGAGGTGTTCCAGAACACCGGCAGATAGTGCTGCACCACGTCGCTGCCGAGCGTGACCTTGCCGGCTGCCATCAGCAGCACCTTGCCCCCTCGCTTAAGGACGGACAGGGCCTTCGCGTCGAGGGTATCGGTGATGGTGACCCCCTCCGACTCCTCTTTACTCTCATTCCCGCTGAAGCGCCCGCTCGAACTTGTTCGCTTTGCTTGCAAAGAACCCGTAGCCTCTTCTCTCTCCTCCTTCAAGCAATCTCTCTCCTCTCTTCTCTCTCCTCTCTCCTCTTCAGAAGGATACACCCAGAAGTCCCAGTGGTTCTTCAGGCTTCCGCCGATGCTGACGGTCAGTGTCAACTTCGAGGGCCTCTTGATGGAGTCCAGTGGGAAGCGTACCGTGCCCAGACTGGTGTTCTTACCGAGTGGTATCGCGCCTGCCGACAGTTGTCCGCCTGCCAGCACCAAGGTGTCAGCGCTGATATAATAGGATGTACGCACATTCTTGACGTCCCCGTACAGGGCATTGTAAGCCTCCACCGGCACGGCGAGCGTATCGCGGTTGCTGTAGACGAATTTCGGGAATTTGGCCAGGGGGACGATAGGGAAGCAGAACTCGCGCCACTCTTTCGCTGTGGTGTAGCCCTTCTCCTGCCAGTGCACATTGAGCACGCCCTCCAGGGCCGTCCCCTGTCCGCTGTAGTCGTTGAGGGCCAGCAGTTGAAATCCGGCATAGTCCTTGGTGCGCAGGTTGCGCTCTATCTCGTACTTATAGCAGAGTGTCTGCAGTTTACCGCTGGCTGTCAGAAACTTCTCTGCCTGCTGCTCCATCCCATTATCGCGCAACAGGTCGCGGAAGATCTCCAGGTTGCGGGCTTTGTAGACGCCTGTGTACTGCGGAATCTCCTTGAAGTCGGGGAAGGCGCACCACTGTCCCTGCTCGTGTGCGATGATGGGCGAATTGTTGGGCACCGTGTCCTTATAGTTGCGCGGATACAGGATCTGGTCATAATAGTCATCATCGGAATGCGGTGCGTGCCTGTCCCAGTCGAGTCCGCGTGCGCCGCCCTTCACATGATACTCCGAGCCGCCGTCCCAGGCCCACCCGCCTCCGACGGAAGCGCCACAATAGACCTTGGTGGAATCATACTGATGCATCTCCTTCACCCAGTCGTTACAATAGTTCACCCAGTCGCCGGCAGGCTCGTTGCCCGCAGCCATCATCACAAACGAGGGATGGTGGCCGTAGGTGTCAACGATGCGCTTCGACTCTTCCAGCAGATAGGTGTCAATCTTCTGCCCCCGGCGCAGTTTGACCCCGTGGTTGGGCCACGACGGTCCTTCTGGCTGCAGGTAGATGCCCAGTCTGTCGGCAGCCGTGAAGGCAGCCTCCGGCGGACAATAGGAGTGGAACCGCACGTGGTTCAGCCCGTAGTCCTTGCACTTCTTGAAGATGCGCGTCCACGACTCCACGTCCATCGGCGGATAGCCCGTCTCCGGGAAGCAGCAGTTCTCCACCGTGCCCCGCAGCCACACGGGCATCCCGTTCATATAGAGTTGACGCCCCTTGACGGTCATCCGCCGGATGCCGAAGGTGGTCTCGTAATAGTCGTCCTCCAGCGTGAGCCCCATGCGCAGCACCTGAGGATGGAACTCATCCCAGCGACTGGCGTTCCTGATGATCTCAAACGTCACGTGGCGGGCGTTGACGTTGACGAAGTCGACCCTGGTAGCCGAGTCAGGAGCCCCCTCAGGCAGCACGGCTACCATCATCGGGTAGTTGCCTGCCAGTATCGGCCTGCTCAGCAGCGTGCCATCCACGTCGACATCCACCCGCAGTCCGAGTCCGTCTGGCTGCGGCCTCACTTTCACCTTGTCTATATATAGTTTCTTGGGCCGTGCCTGCAGTTCCATCCTGCCGACGATGCCGTTCCAGTTGCCCTGCGTCTGGTCGGTCACGCTGTGGGAGTCCTGCCCCACACCGACGCGGTCGATGTCGTTGTCCACGCAGATGACGATCTCATTGCGCCGCCCTGCGACGAGGTGTCGCGTGATGTCACACCGATGGGGCGTGGAGAGCGATGCCTGGCGGAGCACCTTCGTTCCGTTCACGAAGATAGTCGTTTCAATGTGCGCCCGCTCCAGGAATATCCAGACGCGCTTGTCCCTCCACGAGTCCGGCACGTACACCGTGCGCCTGTACCACGCCTGTCCGACGTAGTGCTTCTCAGGCGTCAGGAAGAACGGGAACTTGAGGTTGTCCTTCTGCCTGTACTTCTCCATATAGGGGTTGAAGTAGTAACTGGAGTCATAGATCGAGCCCGTCCATCTGGTGTCGACGGTCACGTCGTCGCCCTTGCCGTTGGTCAGCAGCGAGCCAGGCAGCATCACGCTGTCGTCGTAGTGCGTGGAGTCGCCCAGCGACAGATCCCAGATGCCACTCAGCCCGATCGTCTCCTGAGCCGATGCGGATAATGAGAGGAGAGCGGCTACTACAGCAATAATCCTTAGGCGCATAATTCTCATCTGCTTTTTTACCTTTTCTTAATTCTAAACTCTAAACTCTAAACTTCAAACTCTAAACTCTAAACTCTAAACTCTCAACTCACTGTATATGTATCAACTTATGGGTCTGCAGCGAGAGGTGCCACTGCGGGTGTTTCTTGATGTACTCCACGCACTGGCGCGTCACCTCCCTGTTGCGCTCGGCATTGCCCGTATCGCAGGGCTGCAGGTTCAGATACGCGGCCTTCACCCCGCCCCACGACTCAGGGTCGTGGATGCCGTCGAACACCACCTTCACCTCGTCAATCTCCTTCGCCACGAGAGCCGGGGCATGCTCCACGAAGCAATTCTTCGGCGAGAGCGTCACCCAGTCGATGGCCGGTGGCAACTGGCAGGTGCCGTTGGTCTCTATCGCGATATAGAAGCCCTCACGGTGCAGGGCCTCGATCAGAGCCTCGTCCACCTGCAGCGATGGCTCGCCGCCGGTAAGCACGATGAATCCACAGTCCTTCCACTCCCTGACAGCCGCTGTTATCTCGTCGGCCGTCAGTACCCGGTAGGTTCTGAAGTCAGTGTCACAGAACGGGCACTTCAGGTTGCACCCGCTGAACCTTACGAACACGGCAGCGCGGCCCGTATGGCGTCCTTCGCCTTGCAGCGAATAGAATATTTCATTGATACGGTACGTCTTCATTGTGGCTACATCAGATATTCCGGTTCTATTGGGAAATGATCGTCGTACGCCTGGGCGACATTGCCGTCCGACTCTCTGACGATGGCTTTATAACACTCTGGGAACTTCTTCACCACCCAGGCGGCGATGTTCTCCGCCGTCGGATTAAAGGGCAACAGGTCGTTGAAGTTGCCGTGGTCCAGATAACCGTGGATGGCCTCCTTGACGTGCTTGAAATCCACCACCATCCCGTCGCCGTTCAGTTCTGCCGAGGCCAGGAAGACGGTGATAGTCCAGTTGTGCCCGTGCAGCCTTGTGCACTTGCTTTCATACGACAGGCAGAGTTGATGGCTGCCTGCCACTTCCATTTGTTTCGATATACAATAGATCATACTTTAAAAAGCTTCCATCATCCGATGGGTAGGAAAAAAACGCTGACGTTTTTTCAGTATTTTTTTTATTTCGGCTGCAAAAGTACAAATAATCCTTGTAACAGCAAAGACTTTTCACCGATTTTTATTATATTTGCCGCAAAATTACGAAATAATTACGCATTATACATTATGAAAAGACTATTGTTCTTAGCCGTGATATGCAGCCTCGCCACGACACTGATGGCGGGCAAACCGTGGGACAACGGACCGCTGAAGGTGTCAGCCAACCAGCGGTTCCTTCAGCACGAAAATGGCCAGCCCTTCTTCTGGCTCGGCGAGACAGCCTGGCTGATGCCCGAGCGTCTGAACCGCGACGAGGTGCAGTTCTATCTGCAATGCTGCAGTGAGGCGGGCTACAACGTGGTGCAGGTGCAAGTGATGAACGATGTACCCGCCTACAACGTCTACGGGCAGAAGTCACTGCAGGTGAAGAGCAACGGGCAGTGGCTGATGGGCGAGGGCTACTGGGAGCACATGGACCACATCGTCAGTCAGGCCGGGCGCCGTGGCATCTACATCGGGATGGTCTGCATCTGGGGCGGACTCGTCAAGGCAGGCAAGATGAACGTGGAGCAGGCCAAAGCCTACGGCACATTCCTCGCCCGCCGATACAAGGACTGTCCCAACATCGTGTGGATCATCGGCGGCGACATCCAGGGCGACGTCAGGCCCGAGGTCTGGGAGGCTCTCGCCACGTCCATCAAGCATATCGACCACAACCACCTGATGACTTTCCATCCCCGTGGGCGCTATACGTCGGCCCACTGGTGGAGCAAGGCCCCGTGGATTGACTTCCACGCCTTCCAGAGCGGGCACCGCAGATACGGCCAGCGCATGGGCAACAAGGACTATCCCATCCCTGACAATACAGAAGAGGACAACTGGATGTACGTCGACTCCACCTGGGCCTACAAGCCACTGAAGCCCGTCATCGACGACGAACCCATCTACGAGGCCATCCCACGCGGACTGCACGACGCCACAGAGGGCTACTGGCAGGCCTGCGACGTGAGGCGATACGCCTACTGGAGCGTGTTTGCCGGCAGTTGCGGTCACACCTACGGCCATAACGCCATCATGCAGTTCTATCGCGAGGGGCTGCCACCCGCCTATCACTGTCAGAAGACGTGGACGGAGGGGCTGCGTGATCCCGGCTTCCACCAGATGCAGCATCTGAAGCGCCTGATGCTGTCGTTCCCCTATTTCGAGCGCGTACCCGACCAGAGCATCATCGTCGGCAAAGGCCGTCAGTACGACCGTCTGATAGCCACCCGGGGCAACAGTTACCTGATGGTCTACAACTATACAAGCCGCGTGATGACCATCGACCTGCGCAAGATATCTGGCGACAAGAAACGGGTGTGGTGGATGGATGCCGCCACTGGCCAGTTGACCAGTCTGGGCGAATACGACAGCAAGGTCATCACCTTCCGCCCTCACAAGTCGGGAGACGGCATCGAGGACGGCGTACTGATAGCCGTCGACGAAGCCATGCCCTTCGCTTTCCAAAAGTAACTTCAATACAAGAAACTTGAGTTAAATCTTAAAAAGCACAGGGGGAGAGCCCCCTGTGCGATTCACCTTTATCTTTATCGCATATCGAACGTGATTCTTCGCCTGTTGCCCTCCGGGCGCACAGCGAAGTGGATCCAGTAGGTCGTGCCGCGCTTCTCCATGAGCAGTTCGTCCCAGTCGCGCCTCGTGCCGTCGGCGATGTCGAGCAGGATGGCCGCATAGCGTATCATCTGCTCCGGGCCCATACAGCGGATGTCGGCGGCACAGCCCGTCAGGTGGTTGCTCGTGCGCGAGCCGCCGCACCGCTCATTGACCTCCTCCGAGCGATACGCGCTGTTGATGATCACCGGCTCCACCTTCTTCGACGTCGCGTAGTCGTCGCCCGGCACCAGGCAGTAGAGCGTGTTGTACGAGTAGCGCAGATCCTTCAGCCACCCCTGGAGGCGAAGGCGGCGGCGATGGTGACGACGGTCTCGACAAGGGATGATCCATGACCCAGATTCCCC
>CAMVJQ010000039.1 GCA_947167845.1 uncultured Prevotella sp.
AGGGCGGCTATCAGCCCCGTCAGCAGGGTGGGGGCTACCAGTCCCGCCAGCAGGGTGGCTATCAGTCTCGCCAGCAGGGCGGCTATGGCAAGCCCCAGCGTCCCGGAGGCTTCCGTCCCCGTACGGCTGACTACGATCCGAACGCGAAATACAGCATGAAGAAGCGTATCGAGTACAAGGAGCAGAACTTCGACCCCAACGAGCCGATTCGCCTGAACAAGTTCCTCGCCAATGCGGGCATCTGCAGCCGTCGCGAGGCTGATGAGTTCATCCAGGCCGGTGTGGTCTCCGTCAATGGCGAGGTCATCACGGAGTTGGGTGCCAAGGTGCTCCGCACCGATGAGGTGAAGTTCCACGACCAGCCGGTCACCATCGAGAAGAAGGTGTATGTCCTGCTCAACAAGCCGAAGGACTATGTGACCACCTCCGACGACCCGCAGCAGCGTAAGACGGTGATGGACCTCGTCAAGGGCGCATGCCCCGAGCGCATCTACCCCGTAGGACGTCTCGACCGTAACACCACAGGCGTGCTCCTGCTGACCAACGACGGCGACCTTGCCTCCAAACTCACACATCCGAAATACCTCAAGAAGAAGATCTATCACGTCTTCCTCGATAAGAACTGTACGGCTCACGACCTGCAGCAGATCGCCGAGGGCATCCAACTCGATGACGGCGAGATCAAGGCCGATGCCGTCGAGTATGCCCATCCCACTGACAAGAAGCAGGTCGGCATCGAGATCCACAGCGGCAAGAACCGCATCGTTCGCCGCATCTTCGAGTCGCTGGGCTACAAGGTGACCAAACTCGACCGCGTCCAGTTCGCAGGACTCACCAAAAAGAACCTCCGTCGCGGCGACTGGCGCTACCTCACCGAGGAGGAGGTCGACCGCCTGCGTATGGGATCCTATGAATAATTGACAATTGAGAATTGATAATTGACAATGAAACGAACAAAGATAATTGACGTACTTCAGAGTACTGACTATGGTAAAGACGTCTGCGTCAAGGGCTGGGTGCGCACCCACCGCTCCTCAAAGGCCGTCGACTTTATCGCCCTGAATGATGGCTCGACCATCAAGAATGTACAGATTGTGGTAGATCCCGCCACGGTGGGTGAGGAAGTCCTGAAGCAGGTGACGACAGGCGCCTGCATCGCTGCCACGGGTAAACTCGTCGAGTCGCCCGCTGCCGGACAGCCCTCCGAGATCCAGGCTGACGCCATCGAGATCTACGGCCTCTGCGGCAACGATTATCCCATGCAGAAGAAGGGACAGTCGTTCGAGGTGATGCGCAAGAATGCCCACATGCGCCTGCGCACCAACACCTTCGGTGCCGTCATGCGCATCCGTCACAATATGGCGATGGCCATCCACACCTATTTCCATGAGCACGGCTTCTTCTATTTCCACACCCCGCTCATCACGGCCAGTGACTGCGAGGGAGCCGGCAACATGTTCCAGGTGACCACCAAGAACCTCTACGACCTGAAGAAGGACGAGCAGGGCAAGATCATCTATGATGACGACTTCTTCGGCGAGCAGACCTCGCTGACCGTCTCCGGACAACTTGAGGGCGAACTGGGAGCCACGGCCCTGGGAGCCATCTATACCTTCGGACCGACGTTCCGTGCCGAGAACTCCAACACGCCCCGCCATCTCGCTGAGTTCTGGATGGTGGAGCCCGAGGTGGCATTCATCGACCAGGAGGAACTGATGGACCTCGAGGAGGACTTCATCAAGTATTGCGTCCGCTGGGCACTCGACAACTGCAAGGACGACCTGGCCTTCCTCAATCAGATGATCGACAAGACCCTTATCGCCCGCCTCGAAGGCGTGCTCAAGGATACCTTCGTCCGTCTGCCGTATACGGAGGGTATCAACATCCTGCAGGAAGCCATCAAGAATGGCAAGAAGTTCGAGTTCCCCTGCAACTGGGGCGACGACCTGGCCTCAGAGCATGAGCGCTATCTCGTGGAGGAGCATTTCAAGAAGCCCGTCATCATGACCGACTATCCCTCCGCCATCAAGTCCTTCTACATGAAGCAGAACCGTCCGGTTGACGGCGGCAGTGCCTCCGCAGGCTATAAAGGAAGCATCGCCCCCGGCCCCACCATGCAGGGCACTGATGTCCTCTTCCCCCAGATCGGCGAGATCATCGGAGGCTCCGTCCGTGAGGAGAACTACGACAAACTCATGGCAGAGGTCGACAAGCGGCAGATGGACAAGACCCATCTCTGGTGGTATCTCGACACCCGCCGCTGGGGCACATGTCCGCATGCCGGCTTCGGACTCGGCTTCGAGCGACTGATTCTCTTCGTGACGGGTATGCAGAACATCCGCGATGTCATTCCCTTCCCCAGAACACCAAAGAATGCCGACTTTTAGCAAAAAAAATTGATTATTTGTTGCTATTTCAAAAAAAAACATTAATTTTGCAGCCGATTATAATAAACCGTAATAATATATAATAAATAAGGTATAGGAGGACCTGAACTACGAAACAGAAACAATGATAAACCTGTATGCGTGCAAACCCCGATGTATAAAGAGAATTTTGTGGCAAATTAGCGGTTCATGGGCTAAAATCAGTCTGAAACCGCAAGATTTTAGGTTTTTTTTAAAAAAATATTCGATTTTGTTTGCAAGTTTTCAGAAATATGTCTATATTTGCACCAAAAATGTAACTCCGCGCAGGAGAAATAGTGCGCCGAAGTGTGCCTGAGTGTATGCCGAGCGCGCTGGATTTGAGAGAAAAGAAGAAAAAAGAAAGAAGTATAACAACTTAATTTTTTTATTAATTTAAATTATTAATCGTATGAAAAGAAAGATTTTCAGTAAACTGCTTATGGGAGCATTCTTGATTGCTTCTGTAAGTATGTTCGTGTCTTGTAAGGATTACGACGATGACATCAGCAAGACGAATCAGGACATCACCGCCCTGAAGAGTCAACTGAACGATTTGAAGTCTGATCTTACAAGTCAGTTGAATTCTGCCAAGAGCGATTTGACCGCCGCCCAGACTGCGCTCAAGAGTCTGGAGGGTGACATCGCCAAGAAGGCTGATGCTTCAACAGTATCTGATCTGAACCAGAAGGTGACCGACGCCATCGGCCGCATCACATCTCTGGAGGCTCAGATCGCTACGCTCGACGAGTATGCCAAGAAGGTTGACCTCGCCGCCTATGCCAAGACGGATGACGTCAACGAGGCCCTTGGTGCTTACGCCAAGACAGACGCTGTTCAGGCTCTGATTGCCGAGGCTATTGCCACTGTAACTGGTGATATCCAGGCTGTGAAGGCTCAGATTCCTTCAAATGAGGAACTCGTTGCCTTGATTGCCCAGAACGCTGCGGCCAAGACGCTTGAGACTCAGGTTGCTGCTCTGGAGAACTTCCAGAGGGAAGTGGCTGCTGCCAACTATCTGAAGGCTGAGGATCTGACAAGCATCAATAATGAGATTACAGAACTGAAGAACAAGATCGAAGCAATTCAGATTCCTGAGGCCGTAGATATCGAAGCCATCCAGAATGCTCTGGCTGGTCAGTTCCAGGGATTGAATGACCAGATCACCAAACTTTCTGATGGTTTGAGCGCTATCAATCTGTTTGTGAACAAGAAACTCACCAGCATCGTGCTGAAGCCAGACTTCTACTGGGAAGGTATCGAGGGTATCGAGACTGCTTACCTGAAGACTCCTGAGTTCGTCGAGGATGGTGCCTACGATTTCGATTACCAGGTGAATGGCTATACTGAGGGTGACGATGTCATTAAGGTTCATGTTAACAACGTAATGGCTTGGCTCGCTACTGATGGTACGAAACTTCAGAGTGAGACAGGCGCTACTTGGGATCCTTATTATTGGAATCGCAAGCCTGCAACGACTTCTTCAACTGCTTATACATTCTTCTCTTTGATTGAGCCAGACGGTGTTGCTTTGGCTGCTTCTAAGAAGAAGACATTGCAGTACGTGACGATTGCTCCTCTTGCTGAGGCTAAGTATCACATCAATCCTAGTTCGGCTAATCTGGATGGCATTACCTATAGTTTCTTCCAGAATACGGCTGAGGTCTACACACGTGCAGAAGGTAAGTCAATCGGCGCAACTCCAGTTGCTGACAAGATTACATTTAAGAATGGTATTCTGACTGTTCCGTTCAAAGTCAACTATGACGAGGTTTGGAACTACTTCGCTAAGTGGGCTTATGACAACAATACTTTTGCATATTGGCAGGATAGCGATTACTGGTGGAATCTTTATGGTAGTGGTAACGAGCCTGTATGGGATAATAATCATGGTTGGTCTTGGGTCAATTATCAGACAGGTACCGCTGTTGATAAAGATGGTAATGAAATTTCTGTTGTAACAGACGTTAAGGGCGGTTCTTCTAAGGGTTCTGCTTATGGTTCCAGCAACTATTGGGATAGCAAAGGTAACTACGTTCAGCAGGTTGCTCCACTGCCATTTATCTCTTTGACTGCTGCAGCCAGCGACACAACTGTTAATTCTGACTATGCTGTTGTTGTGCCTGCAACTTACACTATCGTTGCTCTGGCAGACAACAATCCTAACACGGCCCTTGACAGAAAGACGTTCATCAATGACCATAAGGATGTGATGAACCATATCCGCGACAACCACCTCTATGAGACTGTCGGTGTAAAGGGTGCATATGACTTTATTGGCGAGACACCTAACCGCTATACTGCTAATAGCCCTGGTGCTATTCCTAGCCCTGCTACTCATGATGTTGCTTATCGTGATACTATCGACCTTCTGCCGTTCATTGAGACTCACTATTCTTACACCACTTATACGCGCTATGGACAGAGCACAGTGGATAAGGTTATGAGCAAGGATCTGATGGACAAACTCGGTCTGCACTATGAGTTCAAGGAGATTGACTATACCATTGGTAAGAACGTTACTTCTGAGTCTCAGCACATCCAGCACATTGGTGATGCCAAGTCTGGTAAGTTCGCTCCTCGTTCAGTTGACGTGAACACTGGTAAGAGAATTGATAACGTTGAGGCTGGCCGTGAGGTTATCGACCGTGAGCCGCTGGTACGTGTTGACCTCGTTACTGAGGATGGTAAGATTATCCGTTACGGTTATATCAAACTTCGTATCACTGAGACCAAGAATTCTCTTGACGACGTCAATGTCGAGTTCGAACTGAGCGACTACTACATGAACTGTGGTGACCAGATGCGTCTCACATGGTATCAGGTTGAGGCTGGTATTCTTGCTAAGTTGAATGATGGTAAGGGTATGACCAAGTATGAGTTCGAGCGTAACTATTACTTCGTCAATGAGGGTGGTTACACCGTTATGCCTACTAATGCTTCTGGTGCTCTCTATTCTACTGCTGATGCTAACAAGTATTATGGAGTTCGCTACTACGAGAAGGATGGTAAGATTGTTGAGGCTGCTTCTGCTACTACTGAGAATGATGCTGTCAATAAGTATAATTACAGTAAGTGGACAACCGATAACAACTGGTTCGGTCGTGTTTGGTACACTCCGCATGATAATGCAACTGAGGCACATGGTTGGGATGAGCAGACCAACGTCCTTATTTGGGACCTCCACGGATACAATGAACTGGAGTCTGCAGGTGTTCCATATCGTGGCAACATGAATGGTCTTTATACTCCAAATCTCTTCAATCAGTTGATTTCTGTTTCTGGCGCTTCGTATGAGTCTAAGGGTCTTAACACTAAGGCTATCTCTACAATCGTACGCTTCAAGAACAAGAACAACGATACGTATGTAAACGTTAAACTGATTATTCCTGTTGGTAAGTTGCACTTCGAGTACGGTGCTGTTGACAATAAGGACTGGGCTCACTGGTTCGAGTTCAATTCAGCAAATGTCGGTTCGAAGGATGCTGCTAAGCCTTACTGGAAGGAGTTCGACGCTCATGTGAACCCGTTCAAGCCGTCTAACAATGGCTATCGTCATCTGGATGTTTACTCTTACAACCAGTTGCTGACTGATAACTGGCTCGATCCTACTAAGATGATTGAGATGCTCGGTGAGAAGGCTAAGTTCAGCAAGTTCTATGCTCCGACTGCTCCTGTTGTATCCTTCATCTTCACAGTTCCTGTTAAGGATGTTAACTCTAAGGAAGTAAGTGCTGATAAGGGTCAGTGGAAGGTTACTGGTGCATCTGGTACTGTTTGGACTCTGCAACTTGCTGCTCACAATGGTGTTGCAAATACTGCTATCGTAGCCGTACAGAAGAATGGTAAGGCTTATGGTCCGGAAGAGGTTTGCTATCTTGATGACAAACTCGTGAAGGATGGTGTTACTATCGCTAATAACAACCGTATCCACTATCACGGTCTTGAGACTGCAGGTGCCGCTAACCTCTATCCTGCTGCAACTGACCTTATCAATAAGGCTGGTGCATACGATGCTCAGGGTAATGCTCGCTTCGATCTGACCTCTGGTCTGACGAATATGGCTAATGCAGAGTATCTTGACAACAATATTGACAAGACATTCACTGCTTACCTGAAGCTTGAGGTTGCTCATGACCTGTGCTACGATCCTCTGATTGGCAAGAACTTGTTCAATGTCCGTATCCATCGTCCTATCAACGTAGTTGCTAAGGAGTATGAGTGGAATGACCGTGTCCTGAATGATAACCGTCTGGCTATTAAGGATC
This sequence comes from uncultured Prevotella sp., assembly GCA_947167845.1. Taxonomy (GTDB): domain Bacteria; phylum Bacteroidota; class Bacteroidia; order Bacteroidales; family Bacteroidaceae; genus Prevotella. The sequence continues at coordinate 6,674 of CAMVJQ010000039.1, forward strand.
TCGTTGAGGTTGTTGACTGGAACCGCTTCCCGGTTGTAGCATACAATACGGCTAAGATTTCGGCTCGCAACACGATGTTCGGTATTGAGCAGCCTGCTTACAGCACTGTTTATGAGAATGCTACTTCGATGAAGGCTCAGAAGGAAGGTCTGCCATTCGAGTACTATGGCATCAGCGAACTCGCCGTTCGTTACGATGAGATTCGTACAGACCACGCTAAGCAGCCTGATGTACGTGCTAACAAGTACTACGACGAAAAGCAGATTGTCGACAACACTGATCTTGTGAAGGATTTGAACTCACTGACCAGCTGGCGTGAAACAGGTCTGAAGACTCTGTCTCTGATCAATGCTAACGGTTCTATCGTAAGCTTCACTGACCCACATGCTTATAACCACAGTGATTTGAATGCTTCTGGCAAGGGTACACAGTTCGGTTGGTTGTACTACAACAACAACGCATCTGTTGTACAGGAGTTCCACATCTATGTTCCTATCGCAGTGAAGTACAACTGGGGTAACATCGCATGGGACTACCTGCTTGACAAGGACGGTGTTAAACTTGACAATGATTACACTCAGACAGTTTGGGCTATCATCACTGTTAAGGGTACTCACTAATCTAACGGATTCTAATCATTAGAAGCTAATAAACCCGAGGGGGGGCTTCCCAGAGCAGGGATGCTCCCCCTTTTTCAAAGAAAGGTAAAAGATGAAAAGAATTGCTTTATTCCTGGCCGTAGCCGTACTCGTTTCCTTTGCTATTTCATGTGGCAATAAGAAACAGCAGGCACCAGCAAAGCCTGAAAAGCCTGCTTATACATTCACCAAAGAGGATACTGCAGAGATCATGTCACAGGTCAAGCAGTTTATATCCTTTATGGATGAAAAGAATATCCGTGATGCGGTCGGAATGTTGAATTTCCTTGCTGAAGGTGACAGCATCAAGCCTTTGAATCCAGTGTTTGAGCGTCGTCAGGCCATGTCTTTGATGAACATCCTTGGTGTAAGGTATGATATGAATCATTTGACCCTCCGTTCTAACACGAATAATGAGGTGAAGATTGACGTTACCCTGTTCGACAAGGCACCTGGCGACACGAAGCCCAATATGACAGGGTTTTATCTGCGCCCGGTAAAGTTTGAAGGCAAGTGGTATCTGACAGTATGGGACAACATCACGAATACGAACCAGGACCGTAATACGGATTAAGCAACCCTAAAAACGAAAAGAATTATGAAATCATTGAAGACAATACTCGCAGGTGCGCTGATGATGTTCAGTGCCACTGCTATGGCCCAGGCTACGTACACGGCAGCCGACGGCACGAAGTATGAGTTCAAGAAGCATGCGTTCCTGACGCTTCAGGGCGGTGCTCAGTACACGCTTGGCGAGGCCAAGTTCGGCAAGTTGATCTCTCCGAACGCCCAGTTGGGCTTCGGCTACCAGTTCGCTCCCTGGTTCGGTGGCCGCATCCAGGCCAACGGCTGGCAGTCTAAGGGCGGCTGGTGCGCTGAGGATGTTCCCGAGCAGTACAAGTTCAAGTATGTGGCTCCCGGCATCGACCTGATGTTCAATCTGTCGAACCTGTTCGCCGGCTGGAACCCCAACCGCTTCTTCAACGTGACCGCCTTCATCGGCGGTGGCGCCAACATCGCTTTCTCCAACGGTGAGGTGAACGACATCGCAGCCAAGATCGGCTCGCAGTCGCTCTCGCACTATCAGTTGGAGTATGTGTGGGACGGCACGAAGGTTCGTCCTTTCGGCCGTGCCGGTCTGGAACTCGCCTTCCGTCTGAGCGACGCTGTGGCTCTGACCCTCGAGGGTAACGCCAACATCCTGGGCGACAAGTACAACTCAAAGAAGGCCGACCGCAAACTGAAGTCTGACTGGTACTTCAACGGTCTGATTGGTCTGAAGATCAACCTTGGCAAGTCCTACAACAAGATCCTGCCTCCTCCTCCCGCACCGGAGCCCAAGCCGGAGCCCGTGGTTGAGCCGGAGCCCGTCGTGGAGCCCGCTCCCGTCGTTGAGGAAGTGAAGATCGAGCCGATTCGTCGCGACATCTTCTTCAAGATCAACAAGACCAACATCCAGGAGAGCGAGCAGCAGAAGGTGAAGGACGTGGCCGACTATCTGGCCCAGTATCCGAAGGCCAAGGTGCAGGTGACAGGTTATGCTGATGCCGGCACAGGTAACGACAAGATCAACGACCGCCTGGCCGCTGGCCGTGCCGATGCCGTCGTGAAGTGCCTGAAGGAGAAGTACGGTGTGGCCGCGGACCGCATCTCCTACGACTCCAAGGGTGCCCGCGTTCAGCCGTTCGCCGAGAACGACCTGAACCGCGTGACCATCTGTATCGCTGAGTAGTGACCTCCCCTAACCCCTCCTGTAGGAGGGGGATGGATGTGACTTTCGCAGAATCAATAGAATTGGATATTCATTTAGCCTCCGGAAACATACAGTTCCCGGAGGCTTTTTGTTTGTCAAACGCCGTCTGCCTCTGAATCGGCGTTAGACGAATGGCGTTATCGGGTGACTCATGAGGAGATTCACTTTGCCCAAGACAATGGTCATGGGTGTTTTTAAATATACAAAAAACGATTTATAGGTTGTAACGTTGTAACATCGCCGATGTACAAAGGGCGATGTTACAACGTTACAACCTATATTCAAAAAAATGCTTGTGCAAGCGTCCCTTCGGGCCGAGCGAGGGGAGGTCATAACAACCGGCTTTTCGAACTGATCCTAAATAACTGATAAGAGGGGGGGCGCCTCTATTTTTTTTCGGCGAATGTTCCCTGGATGCGGAGGCTGAACACAGAATCCTCTGCATTGGAATAGACGTCACAACGCTTGACGAAGAAGCCCGGCATGAAGCCGTTGCCGTCGTAGACCACATGGAAGGAGTCGACGGCACCGGGGGCAACCGGATATTTGGGATAATTGACCCTGACGCAGCCGCAGGAGGGCTCCACCCTGTTGATGACGTAGGGTACCGTGCCGTCGTTGCGGAACACGAAGTCGAATGCGACGGTGTCCTTTTCACTGTAAGTGCCGAAGTCGTGGCTCTTCTCAGTCAGGAATACGATGGTGGCCCTGGGCGCCGGCTTGGCCACGGGCCGGGAGGCTTTCTGCTGGCAGGCGGCCAAGCAGAGAAAAGCCAGTGGGAATAGGTATTTTTTCATTTTCATCGTGCAAAATTAGGAATTTTTTCGCGGAAATAGCACCTAAATAGGCATAAAAGTGAAAAAAAACGCACATTTTATTTGTCATTTCACTAATTTTAATTATTTTTGCACCTGATAACAAGGATGTTACACCAATAAGTTAAAGAAAATATTAAATATAAACTACCTTATCGTATGAAAAGAATGTTTTTCAGCAAACTGCTTATGGGTGCCCTGCTGGTGGCTGCCATCGGCACAGTAGTTTCCTGTAAGGACTATGATGATGACATCAACAATCTGCAGGCGCAGATAGACCGTCGTGCCACCATCGCTCAATTGGAAACCTTGCAGGGGCAGTTGAATAATTCCATCGTCGCTGCCCAGAAGACGGCTGATGAGGCGCTGGAACTGGCCCAAGAAGCCGCCACGGTCGCACAACTGGACGCTGTGGTCGACTCGATCAACAAGGCCAGTGCCGACGCTGCGCAGAAGATAGCCGCCTCGATAAAGGCCGCTGCCGACGCTGCCGCCGCTGCTCAGAAGGCTGCTGACGCTGCTGCTGCCGACGCTGCTGATGCCGCTGCCACGGGCGAGACGGCCCAGAAGACGGCTGAGGAAGCGCAGAAGAGTGCCGACGACGCCCAGAAGAGTGCCGACGACGCGCAGAAGAGTGCCGACGACGCGCAGAAGAGTGCCGATGACGCAAAGACGGCTGCCGGCAACGCGCAGAAGACGGCCGACGGTGCCGCCGCTGATGCCGCCGCCGCCCAGAAGGCTGCTGAGACGGCTGCCCAACTGGCCAGGCAAGCCCAGGAGGCCATCAGCAACATCAAGGTGCCCGACATCACGGGACTGCAGAACGAGGAGCAGGTCAAGGCCCTCATCGCCCAGTATGCACAGGCCAAGGGCGAGTATGTGCTGGCATCGGAACTGAAGAAGCAGTTGGACGACATCAAGAAGGATATACAGAACCTGGCCGACAACGACGAGTTCAAGGCCCTCCAGAAGAAGGTGGACTCCTATGCACTGGTGATCGGCAAACTCTACACCGCCGTCACCAGCATCGAACTGATAGAGTCGTACTCCGGCATCCGCCACACGCTGCAGGGCGGCACACTGGGCTACTACGGCAAGAGCATCAACGTGACGATGACTCACGGCATGATCGGCGAGACCTCCGTCTTCGGCGACAAGGAAGACGGCGAACACACCGCATCCCCGCTGGCCAACTATACCAAGGGTGCCGACATCAAGGACCCGAAGGGCATCGTCGTCCGCGTGAACCCCGTCAATGCCGACATCACTTCGGCCAACATCTTGCTGATCAACTCCATGGGCGAGAGCCTGGCCGACTACGTGAAGGTGGGTACACCCAAGAAGTTCGACAAGTTGCTCACACGTGCCGACAACATCGACACTGGCCTGTGGGAACTGCCGCTGGAGGTAGCCCCCGGCGTGACGGAGGACGACTTCAACAAGAAGGTGAGGACAGCCGACGGCGACAGCATCCTCTACGCCGTGGCCATCAACAATACACTGGGCGACACACTGGGCACGAAGCGCTACGTGGTGTCCAGTTACGACCTGACCGTGGGCTACAAGGCCTATCAGCCCGCCAACCACTTCACCTTCATCGTGAAGAACTCGGTGGCCGTCACTTCCGTGGAGAAGATCCACAACCGCTGGGATGCCACCAGCGGACAGATCAGGGGTGAGAGCGGCAGCAATCCCTCGACGGCCAATCCGGAGATGGCCTGGATCACCCCGACCGCCAGCGTCGCAGTCCCCGTGCCCGTCCCCGCCAGCAAGCACATGCAGAAGGACCAGGCTGCGGGCAGTGCCGTATGGACGCTTCCCGCCGAGGTGGGCTTCAATGAGGACCGCCACGGCCAGCCCCTCTTCATCGTCTCAGAGGACAAGCCCTTCACTGTCTCCAAACTGATGGCCTATCAGGCCAACGGCACAGAGACGGCCATCGACAGTTTCTATGTGACTCTCGACTACAAGAATGCCATCGAGTCGGCCGCCTCAGAGGGCAATGCCTGGAAAGCGTACCGCTATGAGGGCCTGAACACGATGAAGGCTGCCGACGAGGACCTATCCATCGTCATCAAGAGCGGCTACAATGCCAATCCCGACATCATCGGATTCCGCGTATGGGCCGTCAACCGTGACGGGTCGCTCGTCGACCCCGACGGCCGTGCCTTCTATGTGCTCGTGACCGACGCCGCCACCGACAACGCCCTGAGTGCCACCGTGACAGCCACCAAGAGCGGCAACACCGTCGCATCCACACCGATGGACATCACCGGCAAACTGAACGGCGCGTACACTTACAAGATGAAGATCAACACGGCCACGAAGGTGGTTGACACGACGCCTGCTGCCGTGAAGGCCGACCTGAAGTACTTCGCCTTCAACTTCATCAAGGGCGCAGCCACCACGACGGTGAGCACGCTCAGCGGCGAGGAGGCCGTCATACCGGTAGTGGCCAATGCGACGGCACTGACCATCACACCGCAGAATATGGAGAATCTGGTCGACGGCGCGACCTACGTGTTCACACTCACTGGCTATGAGAACGTAGGCGGCACCGACGTGCCACGCACCATCACCACCATCACCCTGCAGAAGACGATGCCGACGGCTGCCAAGACACTGCAGTTCCTGCCCGACAAGGAGGTGATCGCCGGCTCTGGCAAGTTCATGCTCTATCTCATCCCCAACAAGGGCAATGCCTGGGCAAGACCTTGGGCCACCAACTTCGCCGACGAGACCACCGCTGTCTATCAGGCCACGGAAGGCAACTATGTCGACAATGCCTACATCGACCTGAACAACGTGTTCTACAACCTGAACAACGACAAGTCGCTGCAGTTCGTCTTCAAGTCCTCGCTGCGCAACACGGCTAATACGGCGGACATCGACCTGTTTAATGCCGCTACCGACTGGGGTATCATCTACAACTCGCCGGGCAACGACAGCCGCCACTATGCGCTGGACGTGGATGCCCGCTATATCAACGGCGTCACCGAGCATGACGTCGAGGTGTCGACCATCTACGACAACGTCTCCACGACGCTGAAGGCCGACGGCACCGTCAGCAAGTATGCCAAGAAGTATCTGGTGAAGAGCAGCCAGGACCTGAAGGCCGTCTACGCCTGCTGGCACCACGCCTCGACTTTCGACTGGGGCTATGCCAACAAGACCTACAAGCAGCCGAAGATACAGTGGACTGTCGGCGGTGCCGACAAGACCACCGCTCTGTCCGACATCAGCAATACGGCCGCTTACTACAGTTCGATGTTCGGCAAGGACCTGAAGACGCTCGTCGACAACGCCTACCTGATCCTGCCGTCCACACCGTCGATACAACTCAATACGAAGGCTGACGGCACCGGACAGAAGAATCCGTACTTCGTGCCGAGCATCAGCACGACGGCCATCACTTACACACAGACCAGTGCCGCGCCGAATGCCGACCACACCGAATACCTCATCTTCACGCTGAAGGATGTCTATGGCCACGACGTGAGACTCTCACTGCCCGTCCTCGTACAGCGTCCGTAAAGACAGATTATGAAACGAACGAAAACTATACTCACAGCGGTTCTGCTCATGCTCTGTACCGCCGCCCAGGCCCAGCCGAAGTTCAGGATGGCCGACGGTACGAAGTATGAGTTCCGCCCGCACGGTTTCCTGTCTGTGGGAGGTGGTGTCCAGCATACGCTGGGAGAGACGAAGATCCAGAAACTGCTATCCCCCAATGCGCAACTGGGGCTGGGCTATCAGTTCACGACCGTGTTCGGCGCCCGCCTCCAGGCCAATGCCTGGCAGTCGAAAGGGGGCTGGAACGGCCACCGGGCCAAGATCGGCGACACCCCGCTGACGGCTGAGTATAAATATAATTATGTGGCACCGGGCATCGACCTGATGTTCAACCTGTCGAACCTCTTCTGCAGTTGGTATCCGTTCCGCACCTTCAATCTGACAGCCTTCATCGGCGGTGGTGCGAATATCGGCTTCAACAACAAAGAGGCTGTCGCCATTGCCGGCACGGTGAAGGCGGTCGACGAATACGACCTCACCTATCTCTGGGATGGCACGAAGGTGCGGCCCTACGGGCGCGCTGGCCTGGAGGCCGCTTTCCGGCTGAGCGATATCGTGTCACTGTTCATCGAGGGGAATGCCAATATCCTGAGTGACAAATACAACTCTAAGAAGTCGGAGCGCAAGTTGAAGTCCGACTGGTACTTCAACGCTCTGGTGGGCCTGAAGTTCAATCTGGGCAGATGCTATGGCAAGGTGGCCCCGCCGCCGGCTGTCACCACGGTGGAAGTGGTCCAGACGCCGCAGCCGGAGCCGGAAGTCGTGCCAGTGCCGGCAGAAGAGCCCGTACAGGTGCTTGAGGAGGTGATGGTGGAACCGCTGCGCCGCGACGTGTTCTTCCAGATCAATCAGACGAAGATGCTCTACTGCGAGGCCGTCAAGGTGAAGGAGGTGGCCGACTATCTCATGCAGTATCCGAAGTCCAAGGTGACGGTGACGGGCTATGCCGATGCCGGCACGGGCAACGACCGCATCAACGACCGTCTGGCCGCAGGCCGTGCCGATACCGTCGTGAAGGCCCTGAAGCGCTATGGCATCTCTGCCGACCGCATCTCTTACGACTCCAAGGGAGCCCGCGTACAGCCCTTTGAGAAGAATGTCCTCAACCGCGTGGCTATCTGCGTGGCGGAATAGGCAACGGAAATAAGGCGTCTCGGTGGGCAGCTAGGTCTTCTTTTTCCCTTGTTGCTTTTGCATAGTACTTCAATTTTAAAGAGTTACTAAAGGTTTCGACTGCAAAGATACGGCGAAAATTCAGAACTGCCAAACTTTTCCTCTTTTTTTGTCTCGCAGCAATGCAGTATCAGATTTTTTTTGTAACTTTGCCGCGATATGATAACGATTGAGAATATTCGGAAGAGTTTTGGGGATCTGGAGGTGCTGAAGGGCATCAATCTCCATATAGACAAAGGTGAGGTGGTGAGCATCGTCGGACCGTCGGGTGCCGGCAAGACCACGCTGTTGCAGATTATTGGTACGCTGGACCGCCCGGACGCGGGTAAGGTGATAGTCGACGGGATTGACACGAGCCAGTTGTCGTCGAAGAAGTTGAGCGACTTCCGCAACCAGCATCTGGGCTTCGTGTTCCAGTTTCACCAGTTGTTGCCAGAGTTTACGGCACTTGAGAACATCATGATTCCTGCCTTCATCGCGGGCAAGTCGCAGAAGGAGGCCCGCCAGCGGGCAAAGGAACTGCTGGAGTTTATGGGGCTCAGCGAGCGGGCGGGGCATAAGCCGAATGAACTGTCTGGCGGCGAGAAGCAGCGCGTGGCGGTGGCCCGTGCCCTGATGAACCATCCGGCCGTGATTCTGGCCGACGAGCCGTCAGGCTCGCTCGACACGAAGAACAAGGAGGAACTGCACCAGTTGTTCTTCGACCTTCGTGACAAGATGGGGCAGACGTTTGTGATTGTGACGCACGATGAGGGTCTGGCGGCCATTACCGACCGGACGATTCATCTGCGTGACGGCATGATAGAGGACGACGGGACGGCCAAGGAGCCTATCGTAGTAGAAGAGGAGGTGAGTGATGCTGAAACTGGGAGACTATAACACGCTCCGCATCAAGAAGCGGACGGAGCACGGCTTGTATCTGGACGGCGGCGACGAGGGGAATATCCTGTTGCCCAATCGCTATGTGACCCGACAGATGAGAATCGGCGACGAGATAGAGGTGTTTATCTATCTGGACCAGGACGAGCGGACTGTTGCCACGACGGAGCATCCGATAGCGAAGGTGGGCGAGTTCGCCTGGCTGGAGTGCGCCTGGACCAATGAATACGGTGCCTTCCTCAACTGGGGCCTGATGAAAGACCTGTTCTGTCCCTTCCGTGAACAGAAGCAGCGGATGGAGCGGGGCAGGAAATACTACGTCTACATCATGGAGGACGAAAAGACGCATCGCCTGATGGCAACGGCCAAGGTGGAGCGTTATCAGAAGAAGTCGGGGCACGAACTGGCGCTCGATTTCTCCGAGCAACTGCTGCGCTATCTCTATGAGCACGACGGGCATTGCGACCTGGGCGACAAATCGCCAGCCGAGGATATTGCGGCCCGTTTCGGCGTCTCAAAGAAAATCTTCAAACAGGCCGTCGGCGACCTTTACAAGCGGAAGATTGTCACGATTGAACCGGAAGGCGGAGGCATCTCACTTGTTCAGACCTCCCCTGCCCCCTGACTAAGAACGTGAATTACGGTGGATCCACTCCAGAATAGTGGTGTAGAGTGAGGTCTCCTCATGGTGCTGGGCCTCGGTGAAACTCATGCGGTCTTCCTTGGTGTCGCCATACTGGTCGGGGAAGATAATCATCAGATTCTTGCCAGAGAAATATTTCTGCAGTTCGTCGGGCAGACGGTCCTGGGCATTCTTGTAGGAGATGGTTCCCTTACGGGCCGTGACGACGACGAACAGGTGGTCGGCCACGATGGTGGAGGCCAGTTGCGGCAACTCGTTCCAGTGGGGCATCGGTGTGTATTCGGCCCTGACGCTGGGGTGGCGGTTGTTGATATACTCGGCTATGAGGACGAGTGACTCCTGCCGGCCGTGGAACTGCGTGCGGCAGTCCAGTTGCTCGGCGAGACGGCTCAGGCGCTCCAGCCAGCGGTGGAACCCGGGCTCGAACTCTGCCCTCGACGGTACGGCCACCTGGATGCGGCGCAGCGTGTTGAGCGGCTGGACGAAGCGTGTGAGGATGATCTGACGGTTCAGCCCGTTGTAGAGGCTCTGGATGAAGTCGCCCCAGAACTTGGGGTTGACCTCCGTATGGACGTGCATGCCCATGATAATCTCAGAACAGTTGAACTCGCGGAAGGCGTGCTTGATGCCGTTGGCGATATTGGTGGCCAGACGCACCTGTGTCTGCATCTGCACCTCCGAGGCGGCCGCCTGGCGCTGCAACTGTTCGAGCAGCCGCAGGCCGGAAGCACGGTTGGCCCCGGCATGCTGGTCGTCGTAGACCACGTTGAGTGCTATCACTCCGCGGTTCAGTCGCTGGTTGCGCATCAGCAGGGAGAGCGAGAGCAACTGCGGGGCGATGTCAGTGTACTTCACGCAGACGAGTATCTTCTCGTCGTCGCCTGGCGTGGAGGCTGCTTCCGGATTGGTGGAAGTGCCTGAGTAGGAGAGACTGTCGTAATTCTGTGCGAGGATGGCCTGACGTGAGGCATAGTCGGTCATCAGGGTAGAGATGACGCAAGTGACGAGGATCATGATGACCACACCATTGAGCATGTCATCGTTGACGAGGAACTGTCCGGGTGCCACTTCCAGCCGCATGCCTACCATCACCATCGCAATGGCGCCGGCAGCGTGGGCAGAGGTGAGGCCGAACATCATGTTGCCGTCGCGCTGAGGCAGGCGGAAGAGCAGGCTGGAGACATAGGCGGCCACAGCCTTGCCGAAGGTGCCGACGAAGGCGATGAGGAACACCACCCACAGCACGCTGAGCCCCGTGAAGAGGGTGCGCACGTTGATGAGCATGCCCACGCCAATGAGGAAATAAGGGATGAACACGGCATTGCCGATGAACTCGATGCGGTTCATCAGGGGCGACACCTTGGGTATATACCTATTTAATATAAGGCCGGAGAGGAAGGCGCCGAAGATGCCTTCCAGACCGATGGCCGTCGACAGCACTGCCGAGAGGAACATCACGGCGAGCACGAAGATGTACTGCATCACCGAGTCGCTGTAGCGGCGCAGGAAATGGCGGGTCAGACGGGGAATAAGCCAGACGGAGCCGCAGATGAAGACGGCCAGTTTCAGGATGAAGAAGAGCCAGAAGAAAAGGCCGGCTGACTCGGCACTGCCTCCAAAGGTGGCGGCGAGGGCAGCCAGCATCACGAGCGACATGAAGAGGGAGAGCATCGAGGAGCCGACGGACAACTGAACCGACGAGTGGCGCTGCAGGCCGTAGCGGCTGATGATGGGGTAGGCGATGAGGGTGTTGGACGCCATGATGCAGCCCAGCAGGAAGGAGGCTGTCGCCGAATAGTCGAGCAGGGTGGTGGCCATGATGAAGGTCAGGATGAGGGGCACGAAGCAAGTGAGCAGGCCGAAGATGAGAAACTGCCGGGAGTTGCGCTTCACGCTCTCCATGTCCATCTCCAGTCCGGCGAGGAACATGATGTAGTAGAGGCCTACGCTGCCGAATATCTCGAAGGAGATGTCGCGCTCCAGGATGTTGAACCCGTATTTTCCGATGGCCACGCCAGCCAGCACCATACCGATGATATGGGGGATGCGCAGTTTGCTCATGATAATCGGGGCAAACAGGATAATCAGCAGGACCACGAAGAAGATCATCGTGGGGTCGGTTATCGGCAGATACTGTAGCATAATGGGTGGTTCGAATAGTTCATATCATCAAGGATTTGATTGCAAAATTACAACTTTTTTGGGAATTATGCTACTAATTGCGTAAAAAATTGTATTTTTGCAGCCCAAAAGAGAATAAGAATTAATATTTAATTTGGGTTTTAAGATGAAAGTTGCAATTGTTGGTGCGAGTGGAGCCGTGGGACAGGAGTTCCTGCGCATACTCGACGAGAGAAATTTCCCGATGGATGAACTGGTGTTGTTTGGCTCTGAGCGCAGTGCCGGCAAGAAATACACGTTTAAGGGTAAGGAGATTGAAGTGAAGTTGCTGCAGCACAATGACGACTTCAAGGATATTGATATCGCCTTCACGTCTGCCGGTGCGGGCACGTCGAAGGAGTTTGCCGAGACCATCACGAAGTACGGCGCCGTGATGATCGACAATTCCAGTGCCTTCCGTATGGACGAGGATGTGCCCCTGGTGGTGCCTGAGTGCAATGCCGAGGACGCGCTGAACCGCCCGCGCGGCATCATCGCAAACCCTAACTGCACGACGATTATGATGGTGGTGGTGCTCCAGCCGCTGGAGAAGATCAGCCACATCAAGCGCATCCACGTGGCCTCTTACCAGAGTGCCTCGGGTGCAGGTGCTGCCGCCATGGCCGAACTGCAGCAGCAGTACAAGGAGATGGTGGAAGAAGGTGAGGTGAAGACCATCAAGAAGTTCCCCCATCAGTTGGCCTACAACGTGATTCCCCAGATTGACGTGTTCCAGCCAAACGGCTATACGAAGGAGGAGATGAAGATGTATAACGAGACACGGAAGATCATGCACACCGATGCCAAGTGCTCGGCCATGTGTGTGCGTGTCAGTTCGTTGCGCTCTCACTCTGAGTCCGTGTGGATTGAGACAGAGAAGCCCATCAGCGTGGAGGAGGCTCAGAAGGCAATCGCTGCTGCGCCCGGCTGTACGCTGAAGGATGATCCCTCGACGCTCACTTACCCGATGCCGCTGGAGACGGCTGGCAAGGATGATGTCTACGTGGGGCGCATCCGCAAGGACCTGAGCGACGACTGTGGCCTGACATTCTGGCTCTCCGGCGACCAGATCCGTAAGGGTGCGGCGCTGAATGCGGTGCAGATAGCAGAATATCTGGTGAAAGTAGGAAACGTGAAATGAAGAAACCGTTCTCTCTCCTCTTTCCTCTTTCCTCTCTCCTCTTTATGCTCTCCTCTCTCCTCCTCACCTCCTGCGGCATAGGGGATGACGACGGCAGCAGGCTGGGGGAGCAGATTGTGGGGACCTGGTATCGCGACAGTCTGGTGCTGGAGGGCGATACAGGACTTGAGCCGGAGGACCTCACCTATCACCGCTTCGACTTCCTTGGCGACGGCACTTATAACGGCATGCTTCGGCAGGGGTCGTTCTCGGCCATCAGCAGGTTCGGCAACCTGATCTATGAGGGGACCTATAAGTGCGACAACGACAACCTCCGGCTGGAGTTCACCACCGAGGACGGCAAGCGGCAGAGCATTCACGCACAGGTGGTCTCGTTTACGGATGACCAGTTGCTGGTGAGGTATGAGAGTGACGAATATGATATAGGAGTCAAACTGTGGCTTAAGAAAGGGGAAGCCACAACGGACGAAAAAGGGGAGTGATGAGTCACTCCCCTTTTTCGTCGTCTTCTTCCACTTCGTCGGCATGATAGGTGAAGTGGATGGTCAGGCCTCCATAGGCGGAGAAGTAGCCCAGACAGCCGCCGGTGAAATTGGCTATCGGATTGGTGCCTGTACTCTCCATCACCTGCATGGAGTAGAGGTAGTCGTAGGCCCGTTGGTCGATGGCGCGTATCTCAATGCGCAGGGCATCGCCCTCTCTCAGGACGTCATTGTCGGTGCTGCCTTCACGGAAGAAGGTGAAGAGTTGCTGCAGTTCCCGGTTCGGGTCATTGCGGTCGCTCATCACTGCCCAGCGGTAGCCGAGGCCGTTCCGGTAGACGTGCATGAAATACCAGTTGTCCTGGTTGGACAGGTCCTGGATGCGCAGGTCGCCCAACTGGAACCATTCGGTCATGATTTTCTTGCGGATGACGCGAAAACTGTTGACCTTCGGCTGGTCCTGCATGGTGGAGGTGGAGGTGAAGTGGTGGTCGTCGAGGGTGACATCCAGCGTGTAGACCACCCCGGGCGTGCCTCTCTTCGTGGAGCGGTAGAAACCGTTACGGGTATAGGTGAGTGGCGTGCGGCTACCGTCATCGCCTGTGATGATGACCGTCGCTCCGCTCAGGTCGCTGGTGGTGGTGTTGTCCTCGACAGCATTGGTCAGGCTGATGCGTGCCTGCATCCCTTCGTTGGATACCGCTCCCTCGACCACATATTGCGTGGCCGACTGATGGTAGTTGAAGTTGAGTTCCTTTTCGCATCCCGTCAGGAGGTATGCTGCCATCAGAAGGAACAGGCTGATCATCTCTTTCCTGCCAGTCATTTCTTCAGAATTTAATATTAAACGATACGGAGGGCACGATGCCGAAGAGTGAGTACTGCTTGGCCCGGGTCTTAGCCCCGCTCTCGCTGTCCTCGAAGTTGATGAGGAACGGGTTATACCTATTATATATATTATAGATGCCGAACACCCACTCGGTCTCAGTCCGTCGTCCTTCCCGCTTCCTGTTATGCAGTACGGCGCTCACGTCCAGACGGTGGTAGTCGGGGGCACGGTAGCCGTTGCGCTCTGAATAGTAGTATATCCAGTTGTCGATGACCTGGTACTTGCCGCTCGGAGCGGTGAAGGCCTGTCCGCTGTTGAACACCCAGGCGGCATTGATGGTCCAGCGCTTCGAGAGTTGATACATGGCCACGATGTTGATGTCGTGGCGGCGGTCGTTGTTGGCGTCATACCATTGGCCCCCGTTGATGCCGTCGATGCGTGTCTTCGACCATGAGAGGGTATAGCCGATCCATCCTGTCAGACGGCCCGCGTTCTTACGGGCCAGGAGTTCCACGCCGTAGGCCTTCCCGTCGCCGGGCAATACGAGGCGTTCTATCTCTATCTCGCTGCGGAAGGTCTTGCCGTCGCGATAGTCGAGCACATTCTTGATCTTGCGGTAGTAGCCCTCCAGCGAGAAGTCGTAGGTCTCGTTGGGCGTCATCGCAAAGATGCCCGCACTCACCTGGTCGGCTATCTCGGGTTCCACGATGTTACTGCTGATGGTGTAGCGGTCGAAGGGGGTCGAGGTGCTCTGGTTGCGCAGGGCGTGGATGTTCTGCGAGGTACGGGTGTAGGCGGCCTTGACGTTCAGCAGTGGTGAGATGGCGTAGTTGAGGCTGGCGCGCGGCTCCCAGACGATATGGGTGCGTACGATCTGGTTCTTCTTGTAGTTATAGTACCAGTCGATGTTGCCCTCTGGGGTGATGTCGTAATACAGTGAGCCGCCGAGGGGGGAGAAACTGTTGAAGCGCAGGCCTGCAGAGGCCGTCAGTTTCGGCAGCAGTTTGAAGATGCCGTTGACCCAGACACCGTTCTCCCAGGCGCGGCGCTGCTCGTGTTCATACTTGCTGAGCACCTGCCATTCTGCCGACTTCACGTTGAGCAGTGATGACTGGAAGCCGGCTTTCAGTTCGTGTTGGCCTAAGTCGATGTGGAAGTCCTGGCGGAGGCTGCCCTGATGGATGTGGCCCTTGTACCAGAGGTTGAGGCCGAGGAAGTCGACCCCGTTATCGTTGTCATAGCCACTATATAATAAGGTGGTCTGCGAGTAGGAGTTGTCATTGAAGTGGTGAATCCATTTCAGGCTCGATGTCAGGTTACGCCACTTGATGTCGACCATGTCGTTGAGGGCCGTGCGGTCATAACCCGTGAAGAAAGAGAGGAACACCTGGTCTCGAGGGGTGATGTTCCAGTCGATTTTGGCATTGACGTCATAGAAGTAGAGTGTATTGTTCTTGAAGTCTTTGCTCAGTTTCAGGAAGGCGTCGAGATACGTGCGGCGGGCCGTGACGAGGAATGACAGTTTGTCCTTGACGATGGGGCCTTCGAGCGTGGCTTTGGCCGAGAGCAGTCCGACGGTAGCGCCGCCGTGCCAGTGCTGTTTGTCGCCAGTGCGCCCGCTGATATCCAGTATGGCCGATGATGCTCCGCCATATTGGGCTGGCAACAGTCCCTTGTAGAGGGTGGCTCCGGCCAGTGCGTCGTAGTTGAAGGCGGAGAAGAGACCGGCCAGATGGCCGACGTTGTAAACGGGTGCATTGTCGAAGAGCACCTGGTTCTGGGCGGAGGTGCCGCCTCGTACCTGAAAACTGCTGGAGGCGTCGCTCTCGGCCTTGACACCCGGCAGCAACTGGATGCTGCGCATGATGTCGCTCTCGCCGAAAAGTTGAGGGGTGGCAGTCAGTTCCTTCAGTTGCAGTTGCTCTGCTCCCGTCTGGGCACTCTGCAGACGCTGGCGGGCTGAGGTGGCTGTGACAACGACCTCGTCAAGTTGTTCTGTCCTGACGGTGTCGGCGGGCACTGTGAAAAGAGCCAAAAGAAGGATGCTTCCTGTAAACATGGGTGCAAAGGTAGTGTTTTTTTGCCACAGATTTCACAGATTAACACTGATTAATAAAAATAATTCTGTTTTTTCTATGTAGTCTGTGGCTTTTTACTTATTTTTGCAGCGGAATTCTTTAAAAATATTTGATTATGAAAAAGATTTTTGCATTTGCAGTGGCCTTTGTGGCACTATGCGCTTGTAGCAGTGAACCTGAGTATCTGAACTATCGCGGCCTCTCCATGGGCATGCCCTTCAAGGCTTTCTATGACTCCTTGCAGGCGCGTGGCTTCGTTGTTGATTCCGCCCGCTCTGACTCTGCCTTCACTAATATCGTGATGAAGAATCCCAACGAACTGTATCATCTGGTGATTGCTCAGCAGAACGACACATTGCGTATGCTGCAGGAGACTTACGAACTGTCGACAAATGACAGCACCCGCCAGTTGTGGCAGCAGATACGTGACGAGAAGGAGAAGGAACTGGGCACGTGGCCTAACTGCCCGCATCTGGGCGACGACCATAAGGTTGCCAAGTTTGAGACGGACGGCGGATTCGTCACCATCACTCTCAAGAATACCTATACGCCGACCCTGAACGTGCTGTATCAGGCGAAGTGATCAGAAGAGCGTCAGCGTGTAGAGATAGACGACGGCGGCGGGGATGGCCAGCAGCGACGAGTCGAAGCGGTCGAGCATGCCGCCATGTCCTGGCAGGATGTTGCCGCTGTCCTTGATGCCGATGGTGCGCTTGAAGAGCGACTCTATCAGGTCGCCCCAGGTGCCGAAGAGCACGATGGTCAGTCCCAGTCCGGCCCATTCCACTGCATTGAGGCTGATGTCGTTGACACCATACTGCTCCGTCAGATGCCATACCAGCACGGCCACGGCCATCACCAGGATGCCGCCGCCGATGCTGCCCTCCCAACTCTTTCCCGGCGATATGCGGGGGAAGAGTTTATGCTTTCCCAGCAGCGAGCCGCACAGATAGGCGCCCGTGTCGTTGATCCAGAGGAACACGAAGACGGAGAGCGGCACGAGATAGGTGTAGCGGATGTCTATGCCCGTCGAACGGAAGGCAAGCACGTTCAGCAGTGAGAAGGGCAGGGCGATGTAGAGTTGTGAGAACATCGTGTAGGCCCAGTCGCCGATGGGATCCGCCTGCTTGAGGTAGAGTTCTGCTATCATCAGATAGATGATGCTCACGAGGTAGGGGATGAATACGGTGGCTGGCGTCAGCCCACTGTTATAGCCTGCCATCGCGAAGAAGAAATAGACACCGGCCACGGTGCATATCATCCTGTTGACGGTGATATTGGCCCGATGGTCGTTGATGAGGCCTGTAAACTCCCAGATGGTGAGGCCCGTCACGAGTGCAAACAGAAGCACCATGGCTTCCGGGCGGAGGAAACAGGTGACGATGGCGGCTACAAAGAATACCGCAGTGATGGTTCTGACAATAAAGTTCTTCATGCCTTATTCTCTCCTTCCTTTTCCTTGCCTTCTTTTTCTTTGGCTTCTTTTTCTTTGGCTTCCAACTCCTTGGCCCGCTCCTCGGCCATGCGCTCTGCGTCTGCCCGCATCTGGGCTTCCAGCAGTTCCTCGGCACGGCTGGTCCAGGGACGCTTGCCGAAGATCCTTTCCACATCCTCGGCAAAGATGACCTCACGGTCGATGAGCAACTGAGCCAACTGGGCATGGCCTTCCTTGTGCTCGGTCAGTATCCGCTTGGCACGTTCATACTGTTCGTTGATCATCTTCAGCACCTCGTCGTCCATGATCTTGGCGGTCGTCTCGGAGTATGGCTTCTGGAACTGGTACTCGGCATTGTTGTAATAGCAGATGTTGGGCAACTTGTCGCTCATGCCGGCAAAGGCAATCATGCCGTAGGCCTGCTTGGTGGTGCGCTCCAGGTCGTTCATCGCACCGGTGGAGATATGGCCGATAAACAGTTCCTCGGCAGCACGTCCGCCCAGCAGTGAGCACATCTCGTCGAGCATCGCCTCCTTGGTCTGCAGCACGCGCTCCTCCGGCAGATACCATGCGGCTCCCAGGGCCTGGCCACGGGGCACGATGGATACCTTCACCAGAGGGTTGGCAAACTCTGTAAACCACGAGATCGTGGCGTGGCCGGCCTCGTGAATGGCTATCGAGCGCTTCTCCGACTGCGTCATCACCTTGGTCTTCTTCTCCAGGCCGCCGATAATGCGGTCGACGGCATCCAGGAAGTCCTGCTTGCCAACCGTCGGCCTGTCGTGGCGGGCGGCTATCAGAGCAGCCTCGTTGCAGACATTGGCAATATCGGCTCCAGAGAAGCCCGGTGTCTGGCGGGCCAGGAAGTCGATATCCACGGAATCGTCAATCTTCAGTGGCTTCAGGTGGACGACAAACACCTCCTTGCGCTCATTCAGGTCAGGCAGGTCAACGTGTATCTGGCGGTCGAATCGTCCGGCACGAAGCAGGGCGGAGTCGAGCATATCAGCACGGTTGGTGGCGGCCAGGATGATGACACCCGAGTTGGTGCCGAAGCCGTCCATCTCCGTCAGCAGGGCATTCAATGTGTTCTCCCGTTCGTCGTTGCCGCCCATCGCCGGATTCCTGCTGCGGGCACGGCCGACGGCGTCGATCTCGTCGATGAAGATGATGCAGGGCGACTTGGCCTTAGCCTGCTGGAACAGGTCGCGGACACGACTGGCTCCCACACCGACGAACATCTCCACGAAGTCGGAACCCGACATCGAGAAGAACGGCACGCCAGCCTCTCCGGCCACAGCCTTGGCCAGCAGCGTCTTACCCGTTCCCGGGGGGCCTACGAGCAGGGCTCCCTTGGGAATCTTACCGCCCAGGTCTGTATATTTCTGAGGATTCTTCAGAAACTCTACAATCTCCTGTATCTCTTGCTTGGCACCGGCCTGTCCGGCCACGTCCTTGAACGTGATGCCCAGGTCGCCGCCCTTCTCATACATCTTGGCCTTCGACTTGCCGACGCTGAA